>JAEUAC010000022.1 GCA_019695455.1 Methylorubrum extorquens
CCGGGGCGTGCCCGGACCCGACCTGCCCTCGGAACGGCGACCGCCGGAGATGTCGACGCATGTCGATCCTGACGCGCCTTCGCCTCGCTCCCCGCCGGCGCGCGGCCCCTCCCGCGGGGCCGGAATCCGCCGACGCGTCGTCGGAGACGGAGAGGGAGACGGAGAGTGAGACGGAGACGCGGGCGCCCGTCTGGCCGCTCGTCGTGCTGATGGCCGGCGCGCTCCTGTCCGGCCTGTGGGTGCTGGCGCTCCTCTTCGCGGCCTATCGCGGACTGCTCTGGGCGATCGGCACCGGCTGAGGCGCCCCGCTCCCGAGCCGAAACGAGAGAGGGCCGGCTTTCGCCGACCCTCCGAACCGTCCGACGATGGGCGGGGGCCTATTCGGCCGGCGCGGCATCCGAGGCGAAGGCGCGTCAGGATCGACATGCGTCGACATCTCCGGCGGTCGCCGTTCCGAGGGCAGGTCGGGTCCGGGCACGCCCCGGACCGGGTTCTGCAGGGCCGTTCCGCGACGGATCCATGCGGCCCGGCCGACGAGCGCGGAGGCTGCCCGAGGGCAGGTCCGCGCGGACCGCGCCGCCCTCCGCCGCCATCGCCGCCCCCGGCGGACGATCTCGACTCGGCCTTGCAGCGACACTAAAGCCGAGACCGCCTGAAGGGTCCGTGTCCATGTCAACAGAACCGTTCCGGGTCGGCATCGCCGGCCTCGGCACCGTCGGCGCGTCGGTCGTCGAGATCCTGGGCCGCCAGGCCGGGACGCTGGCGCAGCGCTCCGGCCGGCCCATCCGCGTCGTCGCGGTCTCCGCCCGGGACCGGGCCCGCGACCGCGGCGTCGCCCTGGACGGGCTGACCTGGTTCGACGATCCCGTCGCGCTGGCCCGCTCGGGCGAGATCGACTGCTTCGTCGAGCTGATCGGCGGGGCCGAGGGGGCCGCGAAGGAGGCCGTGGAGGCGGCGCTCGCCAGCGGCAAGCACGTCGTGACGGCGAACAAGGCGCTGCTCGCCCGCCACGGGCCCCAGCTCGCCCGACAGGCCGAGGCCGCCGGGCTCGCGCTCGCCTTCGAGGCCGCCGCCGCGGGCGGCGTGCCCGTCGTCAAGACCCTGCGGGAGGCGCTGTCCGCCAACCGGATCACCCGGCTCTACGGAATCCTGAACGGCACCTGCAACTACATCCTGTCCCGCATGGAGGCGGACGGCTGCTCCTTCGCCGAGTGCCTCGCGGCCGCCCAGGCGCTCGGCTACGCCGAGGCCGATCCGACCTTCGACATCGACGGCTTCGACACGGCCCACAAGCTCGCGATCCTCACGGCGCTCGCCTTCGGGTCCGAGGTCGATTCCGACGCCATCTACGTCGAGGGCATCCGGCAGATCGCCCCGCTCGACCTCCGCATGGCGGACGAGCTCGGCTTCCGCATCAAGCTGCTCGGCGTGGCCGAGCGGACGGCGACGGGCATCGAGCAGCGCGTCCATCCGACGATGGTGCCGAAGAGCTCGTCCATCGCGCAGGTCATGGGCGTCCTGAACGCGGTGACGATCGATGCCGACGCGCTCGGCGAGCTGACCCTGATCGGACCGGGCGCCGGCGGTGCGGCCACGGCCTCGGCCGTGATCTCGGACGTGGCCGACCTCGCCGCCGGGATCGTCGGCCCGCCCTTCGGCCGGCCGGCCGCGACGCTCGATCCGAGCGCGCGCGCGCCCATGCAGCGCCACGAGGGCGGGTACTACGTGCGGCTCACCGTGCACGACCGCCCGGGCGTCGCCGCGGGCGTCGCCACCCGCATGGCGGAATCCCAGATCTCGATCGAGTCGATCCTGCAGAAGCGGCCGCCCGGCTCGGCCCCGTCCTCCGACAAGCACGGCCGCTCGGGCGCGCCCGTGCCGCTCGTCCTCATCACGTACGCGGCGACGGAGGCCGCGATCCGGGGCGTGCTCGAGCTCATCGCGGCCGACGGGCTGGTCTCGGAAGAGCCCCAGGTCATCCGGATCGAGCGCGACTGATCCTCTCCGGCGCGCGTCGGCGCGCCGTTCCGCCTCTCCGGCGCGCGCTGCGCGCCGTTCCGCCATGGCGGAGCGGGCCGATTTGTGGTTGGTCCCGTCCCGACACGCCTTCGGCCGAACCGGCCACCTGGAGTAACCGACCGCATGACCACCCAGCAGCCGAGCCTCCTCATCGAGCGCATCCTCACGCTCGAACTCGTGCGCGTGACGGAGCGGGCGGCTGTCGCGGCGTCGCGGCTTCGCGGGCGCGGCAAGGAGAAGGCGGCCGACCAGGCCGCCGTCGACGCGATGCGGCGCGAGCTGAACACGCTGCCCATCGACGGCACGGTCGTGATCGGCGAGGGCGAGCGCGACGAGGCGCCGATGCTCTTCATCGGCGAGCGGGTCGGCACCGGCTCGGGCCCGAAGGTCGACATCGCGGTCGACCCGCTCGAGGGCACGACGCTCTGCGCGAAGGACATGCCGGGCTCCATCGCCGTCATGGCGATGGCCGAGGGCGGCACGCTGCTCGCCGCCCCCGACGTCTACATGAGCAAGATCGCGATCGGCCCGGGCTATCCGCCCGGCACCGTCGACCTCGACCGGTCGGCCACCGACAACATCCACGCGCTCGCCAAGGC
>JAEUAC010000068.1 GCA_019695455.1 Methylorubrum extorquens
CCTCGCCGAGGGCCTCGCCGATGCGGATCTCGGGACGGTCCGACTCGCCGACGGATCCCGGGTCTCGGGCGCCGTGGTCGTGGCGGCCGACGGCCGCTTCTCGACCCTGCGGGCGGCGGCCGGCATCGCCGTGCGGGACCGGCGCCTGCCGCAGGCCGCCCTGACGGCGATCCTCGCCCATGACGGGCCGCACGGCGACGCCTCGACCGAGTTCCACCGGCGGGGTGGGCCCTGCACGCTGGTGCCCCTCCCCGGCCGGAGGTCGAGCCTCGTCTGGGTCGACACGGCCGCCGCTTCCGCCGGACGGGCGAGGCTCGACGACGCCGCGTTCGGACAGGCCGTCACGGCCGCGACCGGCTCCCTCCTCGGGGCGTGCCGCCTCGACGGTCCGCGCGGCACCGTGCCGCTCGGCCTCCTCTCGGTCGACCGCCTCACGGAGGGGCGGCTCGTGCTCCTCGGCGAGGCCGCCCACGCGCTGCCGCCGATCGGCGCGCAGGGATTGAACCTCGGGCTGGCAGACGTCGCCGCGCTCCTCGACGAGGCGGCTGGGCACGACCTCGCGGAGGCCGACGCGGTCCGGGCGGTCCTCGCCCGGTTCACGCGCTCGCGCCAGGCCGACATCTGGCTCCGGTCGCTCGCCGTCGAGGGGCTGAACGCCTCCCTCCTGCGCCGCTTCGCCGGCCTCGACGCGCTGCGGGGCGTCGGCCTCGGGCTCGTCGGGACGCTCGGACCCCTGCGCCGCGCCGTGATGAGGGCGGGGCTCGGCGGCGGCACGCCGCGGCCCCGGGAGACGAGGACCACGCCATGAAGCTTCCCCGCCGGTTCTTCCAGCCGCTCGCGCTCGGCGCGCCGCAGCCGCTGCGGGAGCAGCCGGTCCGGCTCGAGCGGATGATCCACTTCGTGCCGCCGCACCTTGCCAAGATGCGGGCCAAGCTGCCCGAGCTCGCCGGACAGGTGGACGTCGTGCTCGGCAACCTCGAGGACGCGATCCCGGCCGACCAGAAGATCGAGGCCCGGCAGGGCTTCATCGCCATGGCGCGCGAGGCCGAGCTCGGCTCGACCGGCCTCTGGATCCGCATGAACGCGCTGAACTCGCCCTGGGCGCTCGACGACCTCGTCGAGATCGTGGGCGCGGTCGGCGCGAAGCTCGACGTCGTCATGGTGCCGAAGGTCGAGGGTGCCTGGGACGTGCACTACGTCGACCAGCTCCTCGCGCAGCTGGAGGCGCGGCATCGCATCGGAAGGCCCATCGGCATCCACGCCATCCTGGAGACGGCCGAGGGCGTGAAGAACGTGGACGACATCGCGTCCGCCTCGCCCCGCCTGCACGGCATGAGCCTCGGGCCGGCCGACCTCGCGGCGTCGCGCGGCATGAAGACGACCCGGGTCGGCGGCGGCCATCCCGATTACCGCGTCCTCGCGGATGCGGGCCCGCAGGGGAGCGCGCGCGCCGGCGCCCAGCAGGACCTCTGGCACTACACGGTGGCCCGCATGGTCGATGCCTGCCAGGCGAACGGCATCAAGGCGTTCTACGGCCCGTTCGGCGACTTCTCCGACCCGGAGGCCTGCGAGGCCCAGTTCCGCAACGCCTTCCTGATGGGCTGCGTCGGGGCCTGGTCGCTCCACCCGAGCCAGATCGCGATCGCGAAGCGGGTGTTCTCGCCCGATCCGGGCGAGGTCGCGTTCGCCCGCCGCATCATGGCCGCGATGCCGGACGGGACGGGCGCCGTGATGATCGACGGCAAGATGCAGGACGACGCGACCTGGAAGCAGGCCCGGGTGATCTGCGACCTCGCCGACCTCGTGGCGGCGAAGGACGGCGCGACCGCCTGACAGGATTGGCGGGACGCGGGTGCCGGATTATGGTCCCGGCATGTCCGAGACTTCGCTCAGCCGGTCCGCGCGCTTCGATATCGGCCAGGTGGTCCGCCACCGGGTGTTCCCGTTCCGCGGCGTGATCTTCGACGTCGATCCGGTCTTCGCGAACACGGAGGAATGGTGGCTCGCCATTCCCGAGACGATCCGGCCGCGGAAGGACCAGCCCTTCTACCACCTCTTCGCCGAGAACGACGACAGCGAGTACATCGCCTACGTGTCGGAGCAGAACCTCCTGCCCGACACGTCCGGCAAGCCGCTGCGGCACGGCGGGATCGGCGCGGTGCTCGAGGCCAAGGGCGACGGCTCGTACCGCATCAGGGCCGGCGGCGCGAACTGAGCGCGGCCGCCGGGGACACGAGGGGGAAGCGGCGCGGGGCCGCTCCCCCCTGTCGGATCAGGGCTTCGGCGCGGGGGCGGCCGGCGCTCCGGACGTGGCCGGGGCTCCGCCGGCGGCGCTGCTCTGCTCGAGGCGCTTGCGGAGCTCCTCGCTGCGCTTCTCGAGCTCCTCCTGCATCTTCTTCTGCTGGTCCTCGAGCACCTTGGGATCGATGGCCGCGCCGTCGAACGCCTTGCCGAACCCCGCGAGCGGCACCGCGAAGGTGACCTCCCGGCCGACCTGGTTCTGGACGCTGACGTTGATCTGCTGGCCGCGCTTCATCGCGTTGACGGTGGCGTCCTTGATGTCGGTCGCCTCGGCGAAGCAGCCGTTCGGGAAGCACATCGTGTAGGACCCGGCGATCGGGTTCGGCGTCGAATCGACCGCGAAGCGGATGCCGGGCTTGATGAGCAGGCCGAGCGGCATGAGGAAGCGCACGATCTTCTGCGATTGCTGGCCCTTCACGTCGTAGATCGCGGCCGCCAGCACGGGCTGGCCCTGATCCGACACGAAGTCGCGGGTCGTGTAGCAGATCTCCGAGCCCGTTCCCTGGTCCTTGCCGCAGACCTTGGTCCATTCCGATTGCGACGGCTCGGGCTTCACCTGCACCACGATGGGGCCGGTCTGCGATTGCTGGTTCTGCTGGGCGGCCGGCGCCTGGGCCGGCGCGGCCGGCTGCGCGGGCTGGGTCGCCGGGCGCTGCTGGCGGGCCGGAGCCGGCGCCTGGGCAAAGGCGCCCTGCGCCGCGATCGTCAGAGCCAGCGCAACCCCGGTGGGCTTCGCCACGCCCACCAGACGTGTCGTAAATGACATCCCGTTCTTCCTTATCTCAAGCATGTCGGGCGAGCAGCCACCGTCCCGCCGGACGCCTTCGACGCTCGAGCGCTGCTTCTGCAGGGAATGCGGCGAAGGCATGACGCCGCGCTCTAGCGGCTGGCGACCGGCTTGACCAGCCGGGTCGCGCCCCGGCCCACCGCCTTCCGCGAAATCTGTTGGCGCCGTGGGCCGGCGCATGGCGCGACCCCGCCGTTTCGGGCAAGCATCGGGGCACGATCGTCAGGGGCGCCCTTCGGCACATGCCTGCCACGGCTCCGGAGATGCGAGCCGCCAGCATGGACACGCTGGCGGGCCTGCTCGGCGAATCCGCGCGTCGGCGGCCGTCGGCGCCGGCCGTCATCGACCAGCCGGGCCGATCGGCCTGGAGCGGCCTCGACGGGACGGCCCAGGACGCGGCCGGGTTCGCGGCGCGGGTCCGGCGCCTCGCGGGGTTCCTCGCCAACCTGCCGCTCGATCCCGGCGCGACGATCGGCATCGTCCTGCCGAACGGCTCGGAGGCCTGGCTCTCCCTCCTCGCCGCCCAGGCCGCGGGCCTCACGCCCTGCATGCTCGACGTCACCTGGAACGCGGCCGACCTCTCGGCCGCCGTCGAGCGCGCCGACATCCGGGCGGTCGTGACGCAGGGCATCCTCGGGCCGGACCGCCCGGCCGCCACGGTCACCTTCGTCGCGGCCGGATTCCTGCGGCTGCGCTTCCTGCTCGGGTTCGGCCCCGGCCTGCCGCGGGGCGTGACGAGCCTCGACGCGATCGTGGCCGACGCCGGCCGCGGCGGCGCCCTCGCGGCCGACGGCCGGCGGGAGGTCGTGACCGTGGTGCGGGCCGAGGGGCCGCCGCGCCTCGTGCGCCATTCGGTGCTCGGCCTGATCTCGAACGCGGCCGCCTTCCTCACGGAGGCGCGGGTCCGTCCGGGCGACCGCATCCTCACCTTCCTGCCGCCGGACGACCTCGCCGGGCTCGCGACCGGCGGCATCGCGGCCCTCGCGGCGGACGCCGCCCTCGAGGCGCACGGCGCCTTCGAGTCGCGCGCCCTGCTGGCGGCGCTCGACCGGCCGGAGCCGGTCCACCTCGTGGTGCCGGGCTGGATCGCGCCGCTCCTCGCCGAGGCCCGCATCGCCGACCGGGTGCGGTCGATGACGCTGGTGCACCAGGCGCCCACGCGGCTCGCGCCGGTCGCGGCGTTGCGCGGCCACGTCGTCGACGTCGTGTCCCTGGGCGAGACGGCGCTCCTCGCCTCGGCGCGCGACGCGGGGCGGCCGGGCATCGCCCTCCCGCCGGCCGGCGGTCACGTCGAGGCGCTGGTCCGGCCCGACGGGCGGCTCCGCATCCGGGGCGCGGGCGCGACCGGCGCTCCGGGACCCGACGGGTGGCTGGACACGCCGTTCCGGGTCGGCCCGGGCGCCGCCCGCTTGGTCGATTTCCTACCGGAGACGTGACGAACCGAACGGCCGGATCCACGTTGTTGCGCTGCGGCAAAACACATAAGGTGGGCCGATGAACGACTTCCAGAAAGTCCTCGTCGTGGACAGCGGCGATCGTCTCGCGGAAGACGTCTTCTCCGCGCAGCTCGCGGAATTCGGGTTCTCCAGCGTCACCACGTCCTACGAGGCGGCCGAGGACGTCCTGGGACTGATCCGCACGCCCTCCGCCATCGTCCTCAACATGTCGCGCGCCGATGCGAGCGCCGATTACGACCGCTTCGTCGCGGTCGCCACCGCCCTGAAGACGCGCGAGACGGCGCTGGGCATCCCCGTGATCCTGTGGGACCGGAGCCGCGAGGTCGAGGCCGGCGGGCTGTCGGGCATCCTGGCGGACGCCTTCGGCCGGCCGATCAGCGTCCCGGCCGCCTGAACCGGGACGCCGATCGGAAGTCCGCCTTCGCATTTCTGAAGCCGGGCTTCGCGGCCGGCGGCTGGGGCTTCGGCGGCGCCGGAGGCTGGGGCAGCTGCAGGGCCGACACGGCCTTGCCCTGCGCCACCGCCACCAGCTCCTTCACGATCCGCGTCGTCGTCTTGAGCCGCAGGCCGATCTCCTCGGCCTCCCTCAGGAACACGACCCGCATGTCCGGCCGCACCTTCGCGAACGAGCCCTGCTCGCCCACGTAGCGGACGAGCCCCGCGGGCTCGGCGAACTTGTTGTCGCGGAAGCCGACGATGATGCCCTTCGGGCCCGCCTCGACCTTCTCGATGTTGGCGCGGCGGCACAGCACCTTGATGGCGATGACGGCGAGCAGCTGGTCGATCTCGCCCGGCACGGGGCCGAAGCGGTCGACGAGCTCGGCCCGGAAGGTCGCGACCTCCTCCTCCGTCTCGAAGGTCGAGAGCCGCCGGTACAGGCCGAGGCGGAGCTGCAGATCGGAGACGTAGGTCTCCGGGATCATGACGGGCGCGCCGACGGCGATGGTCGGCGACCACTGGTCGGCCGCGGGCTCGTCGTCCTCGATCCCGGCCTTCAGGGCCGCGACCGCCTCCTCCAGCATCTGCTGGTAGAGCTCGTAGCCGACCTCCTTGATGTGGCCGGACTGCTCGTCGCCGAGAAGGTTGCCGGCGCCGCGGATGTCGAGGTCGTGCGAGGCGAGCTGGAAGCCCGCGCCCAGCGTGTCGAGCGATTGCAGCACCTTCAGGCGCCGCTCGGCCTGCACGGTCAGCGAGCCCGAGGCGGGGATCGTGAACAGCGCATAGGCCCGCGTCTTGGAGCGGCCGACCCGGCCCCGCAGCTGGTAGAGCTGCGACAGGCCGAACATGTCGGCCCGGTGCACGATCAGCGTGTTCGCCGTCGGGATGTCGAGGCCCGATTCGACGATCGTCGTCGAGAGCAGGATGTCGAACTTGCCGTCGTAGAAGGCGCTCATCACGTCTTCGAGCTGGCCCGCCGCCATCTGGCCGTGGGCGACGGCCACCTTGGCCTCCGGCACCTCCCGCCCCAGGAACTCGCGCACCTCGTCGAGGTCGGAGATCCGGGGCACGACGTAGAAGGCCTGCCCGCCGCGGTAGCGCTCGCGCAGCAGCGCCTCGCGGATCGCCAGCGCGTCGAAGGGCGTGACGAAGGTGCGCACCGCGAGCCGGTCGACCGGGGGCGTCGCGATGATGGACAGCTCCCGCACGCCCGTGAGCGCGAGCTGGAGCGTGCGCGGGATCGGCGTCGCCGTGAGCGTCAGGACGTGGACCTCGGCGCGGAGCTCCTTCAGGCGCTCCTTGTGGCCGACGCCGAAATGCTGCTCCTCGTCCACGATGATGAGGCCCAGGTCCTTGAAGGCCATGGCCTTTCCGAGAAGCGCGTGGGTGCCGACCACGATGTCGATGCCGCCCTCCGCGAGGCCCTGCTTGGTGGCCTTCAGCTCGGCCGCCGGCACGAAGCGCGAGGCCTGGGCGACGTTGACGGGCAGGCCGCGGAAGCGCTCGGCGAAGTTCCGGAAATGCTGGCGGGCGAGAAGCGTCGTCGGCACCACGACCGCAACCTGCTTGCCGGCCATGACGGAGGCGAAGGCCGCCCGCAGGGCGACCTCGGTCTTGCCGAAGCCGACGTCGCCGCAGATCAGCCGATCCATGGGCCGCCCGGCCGTGAGATCGCCCAGGACGGCCTCGATCGCCGCCAGCTGGTCCTCCGTCTCGTCGAAGGGGAAGCGGGCCGCGAACTCGTCGTAGAGGCCTTCGGGCGGCGCGAGCTTCGGCGCCTCCTTGAGGAAGCGGGCGGCCGCGATCTTCATGAGCTGCCCCGCCATCTCGCGGATGCGGCTCTTCATCTTGGCCTTGCGAGCCTGCCAGGCGCCCCCGCCGAGCCGGTCCAGCTGGACCTCCGTCTCCTCCGAGCCGTAGCGGGACAGGAGCTCGATGTTCTCGACCGGGAGGTAGAGGCGGGCGTCGCCCGCATAGGTGAGGTCGAGGCAATCGTGCGGCGCGCCCGCGGCCGTGATCGTCTTCAGCCCCTCGAACCGTCCGATGCCGTGGTCCACGTGGACGACGAGGTCGCCCGGCGTCAGCGCCGTCACCTCGGCCAGGAAGTCCTGCGGCCGGCGCGACGCCCGCTTCGGGCGCACGAGGCGGTCGCCCAGGATGTCCTGCTCGCCCATGACGGCGAGGTCGGGCGTCTCGAACCCGGCCTCGAAGCCCCAGACGGCGAGGCCGACCGTGCCGGCCGGCAGGCCGCCGAGGTCGGCGAGCTTCGCGACCGGCTTCGTGGTCTTGAGGTCGTGATCCTCGAGGACGTGGCCGAGCCGCTCCCGCGACCCCTCGGACCAGGCGCCGACCACGACCTGCTTGCCGGCCTTCGTCAGCGCGCGGATGTGCTCGACGGCGGCCGCGAACACGTTCGCGTTCGGGTCGGCGCGCTCCGCCACGAAGTCCCGGCCGCGCCGCACCCCCGCGTCGAGCACCAGCCGGCCCTCGCCCGGGGCCTGCGCGAACGGCGTGAGGCGGGCGAGCGGCAGCTCGGCCACGCGCTTCGCCCATTCGGCCGGCCCGAGATAGAGCGCGTCCGGCTTCAACGGCCGGTACGGCGTCGAATCGGCCGTCACGGGCGCCTCGGCCCGGGCGTCGTGGTGATCCTTGATCTGCGCCAGCCGCTCCCCGGCCGCGTCGTCCACGAGCGCGTCGAAGACGACCGGCACGTCGGGCACGTAGTCGAGCAGGGTGTCGAGCCGCTCGTGGAAGAGCGGCAGCCAATGCTCCATGCCCGGGAAGCGGCGGCCCTCGCTGACGGCCTCGTAGAGGCGGTCGTCGCGGCGCGGCGCCCCGAAGGCGGCGACGTAGGATTGCCGGAACCGGCGGATCGCCTCGGAGGTGAGCTGGATCTCGCTCATCGGCACGAGGTCGAGCGAGCGGAGCGGCCCGGTCGAGCGCTGCGTCTCGGGATCGAAGGTGCGGATCGATTCGAGCGTGTCGCCGAAGAAGTCGAGGCGCACGGGCCCGTGCAGGCCGGGCGCGAAGAGGTCGAGGATGCCGCCCCGCACGGCGTATTCGCCGGCCTCGCGCACGGACCCGCTGCGCGAGAAGCCGTTGGTCTCGAGCCAGCCCGCGAGGCTGTCCATCCGGACCACGTTGCCGGGCGCCGCCGAGAAGCTGTCGGCCGCGACCTTGGACCGGGGCGGCACCCGCTGCAGCAGCGCGTTCACGGTCGTGGAGAGGATGCGCGGCCGCTCCTCCGAACTCTGCGATCGGGCGAGCCGCGCGAGGGCCGTCATGCGCTGCGCCGTCAGCGCCGGGCTCGGCGAGACGCGGTCGTAGGGCTGGCAGTCCCAGGCGGGGAAGCACAGCACCTCCATCTCGGGCGCGACGAAGCGCAGGGCGTTCTCGAACACCTGCCGGCGCTGGCCGTCGCGCGCCACGTGGACGAGGACGGCAGGCCCCTCGCGGTGCCGCACGAGCCCGCGGGCGAGATCCGCCGCGGCCATCGCGTCGAACCCGTCCGGGACGCTCGCGAGGGTCACGCCCTCTCCGGCCTTCAGGATGTCGAGGGCGCGCGCCAGCGGGCCGGACAGGGTTGCGGCTCTGAGCTTGGCCATGATCGCTGCGGTGTGGGTGGTCAGAGGCCCGGAAAGATTCCGAGACGTCGAATGAGGTCGTGGTCGATGTTGGCCGGCGGCTCGACGGCGCCGCTGACCCAGGAATAGACGTCGGCCTCCGCGAGATCGAGCAGTTCCTCGAAGGAGGCGAGCTCCGATTCGGACATGGTCGCGAGCTCGCGGTCCGCGTAGCGGCCCATCACGAGGTCCATCTCGCGCGTGCCGCGATGCCAGGCGCGGAAGCGGGCGCGGCGGCGGCGGGGATCGAGGGTGGGCTCCTCGCCCGCCGGCTGCGCGGCGGCCGGACCTGCATTCGTCTCGGGCATGGCGCTATATAGGCCGTCCCGCCTCGCTCCCGCCAGGGGCGCCCGCTCACGATGTCGCTCCGTCCCTCCATCCTCGATCCTCTCTTCGCGCTGGCCTCGACCCTGAAGGGCGTCGGGCCGCGGCTCGCTCCCCTGCTCGATCGGCTCGTCGCCGAGGGGCGGCCCGCCCGCGTGCTCGACGTGCTGTTCCACCTGCCGACCGGCATCGTGTCCCGCGGCACGCTCGGCGCCGTGCGGGACGCGCCGACCGGCGAGCCGGTCACGCTCGCCGTGACGGTCTCGGCCCATCGTCCGGCCGCGGCCGGGCGGCGGGGGCCGCACCGGGTGCTCGTCGAGGACGAGACCGGCGACGTGACGCTCGTCTTCTTCAACCTGCCGCAGCGGCGCGTGGAGGCCATGCTGCCCGTCGGCACGCGCAAGCTCGTCTCCGGCACGATCGAGCTCTGGGACGGGCACCGGCAGATGGTGCATCCCTCGCGCATCGTCGACGAGGCGGCCGGCGCGCCGGGGTCCGAGCCCGTCTACGGGCTCACGGAGGGCGTGACCTCCCGGATCGTGGCCCGGGTCGCCGCCTCCGCGGTCGAGCGCGTGCCCGACCTGCCGGAATGGCAGGACGCGGCCTGGCTCCGCGCGAACGGGCTGCCGCCCTTCGCCCAGGCCTTGCGCGCCGTGCACGCCACGGTGCCGGAGGGCGAGACGCGCGATCCCGCGACCGACCCGTTCAGGCGCCGCCTCGCCTACGACGAGCTCCTCGCCTCCCAGCTCGCCCTCGCGCTCGTGCGCAACCGGCAGCGACGGAGCGGCGGCCGGGTCAATGCCGGCACGGGCGAGCTGGTCTCGCGCATCGCGGCCGCCCTGCCCTTCGGCCTCACGGGCGCCCAGACCCGCGCGGTGGCCGAGATCCGCGAGGACCTCGCGGCCGAGATCCGCATGCTGCGCCTCCTCCAGGGCGACGTCGGCTCGGGCAAGACGCTGGTCGCGCTCCTCGCCATGGCGAGCGCCGTCGAGGCGGGCCGGCAGGCGGCCCTCGTCGCGCCGACCGAGATCCTGGCCCGCCAGCACGCCGAACGGCTGACGGCGCTCGCGGCCCCGGCGGGGCTGCGCGTCGCCGTCATCACGGGCCGCGACAGGCCGGCCGAGCGGCGGCGCAGCCTCGCCGCGATCGAGGCCGGCGAGATCGACATCGTCGTCGGCACCCACGCCCTCATGCAGGAGAGCGTCGCCTTCCGCGATCTCGGCCTCGCCGTGATCGACGAGCAGCATCGCTTCGGCGTCCACCAGCGGATCGCGCTCGGCCGCAAGGGCGAGTCGGTCGACCTCCTGGTCATGACGGCGACGCCCATCCCGCGCACGCTGGCGCTCGCCGCCTTCGGCGAAATGGACGTCTCGGTGCTGGACGAGAAGCCGCCGGGCCGGAAGCCGATCGTGACCCGGCTCGTCTCGGCGGACCGCCTGGACGAGGTGACGGGCGCGGTCGCGCGCGCGATGGCGTCCGGCGACCTCGTCTACTGGGTGTGCCCGCTCGTCGCCGAATCGGAGACGCTGGACGTCGCGGCCGCGGAGGAGCGCGCGACGGAGCTGCGCGCCGTGCTGGGCGACGCGGCCGTCGGCCTGATCCACGGCCAGCTCGGCCCGGCCGACAAGGATGCCGCCATGGCCCGCTTCGCGGCGGGCGAGACCAAGGTGCTGGTCTCGACCACCGTGATCGAAGTCGGCGTGGACGTCCCGCGCGCCACCGTGATGGTGATCGAGCATGCCGAGCGCTTCGGGCTGGCCCAGCTCCACCAGCTCCGCGGCCGGATCGGCCGGGGCGAGCGCGCCTCGACCTGCCTCCTCGTCTTCAAGGGGCCGCTCGGCGAGACCGCCAAGGCCCGGCTCGAGACCATGCGCCGGACCGAGGACGGCTTCGCCATCGCGGAGGAGGACCTGCGGCTGCGCGGCGAGGGCGAGATCCTGGGCACGCGCCAGGCCGGGCAGGCCGCCTTCCGCGTCGTGCGGCTCGACCTCGACGGCGACCTCCTGGCCGCGGCCCGGGACGACGCGCGGCTCGTGGTCGACCGGGACCCGGACCTGACCGGCGAGCGCGGCCGCGCGCTGCGGACGCTCCTCTACCTGTTCGAGCGGGACGCGGGCGTGCGCCTCCTCCGGGCCGGGTGAGCGCTACTCGACGGTGACGGACTTCGCGAGGTTGCGCGGCTGGTCCACGTCCTTCCCCATGAAGACGGCCGTATGGTAGGCGATGAGCTGGATCGCGACCGCATACAGGATCGGCGCGACCACGGGATCGCAATCGGGCATGACGATGGTGCCCATCGTGTCCATGGCGGCCTCGCGGGCGCCGCGGGCATCCGTGACGAGGAGGATCCTGCCGCCCCGGGCGGCGACCTCCTGCATGTTGGACACGGTCTTTTCGAACACGGAGTCGTAGGGCGCGATGACGATGACCGGCATGGTCTCGTCGATCAGGGCGATGGGGCCGTGCTTCAGCTCGCCCGCCGCGTAGCCCTCCGCGTGGATGTAGGAGAGCTCCTTCAGCTTCAGCGCGCCCTCGAGCGCGATCGGATAGGCGGTGCCGCGGCCGAGGTAGAGGACGTCCCGGGCGCGCGCGAGATCGCGGGCCAGGAGCTCGATCTCGCCCTCGAGGTGCAGCGCCTCGGTCATGAGCTCGGGAATGCCGTTGAGCGCGGCCACGAGGCGCCTCTCCTCCGCCTCCGACAGCGTGCCGCGCTCGCGCCCGGCCGCGATCGCGAGCGAGAGCAGCGTCGCGAGCTGGCACGTGAAGGCCTTCGTGGACGCGACGCCGACCTCCACGCCCGCGAGCGTCGGGGCCACGGCCTCGCTCTCGCGCGCCATGGTCGAGGTCGGCACGTTCACGACGCTGAGGATGCGCTGGCCCTGCGACTTCGCGTAGCGCAGCGAGGCCAGCGTGTCGGCCGTCTCGCCCGATTGCGAGATGAACATGGCGAGCTCGCCCGGATCGAGCGGCGCCTCGCGATAGCGGAACTCGGACGCGACATCGAGCTCGACCGGCAGCCGGGCCAGCCGCTCGAACCAGTAGCGCGCGACGTGCCCGGCGAGCGAGGCCGTGCCGCAGGCCGTGATGGAGACCCGCCGCAGGTCCTTCCAGGCGAAGGGCAGCGGCGGCGGGCAGGCGAGTCCGGCCGCGAAATCCACGTAATGGGCGATCGTGCGGGCCACGACCTCCGGCTGCTCGTAGATCTCCTTGACCATGAAGTGGCGATGGTTGCCCTTCGAGGCCAGGAAGGAGTTCGTCGGCACGCGCTGGCGGACGCGGTCGACCGGGTGGCCGTCCATGTCGCGGATCACGGCGTCGGTCCGCGTGAGGACCACCCAGTCGCCGTCCTCGAGATAGGTCACCTCGTCGGTGAAGGGGGCGAGCGCGAGCGCGTCCGACCCGAGATACATCTCGCCGTCGCCCCAGCCGACCGCGAGCGGGGGGCCGTGGCGGGCGCCGATCAGCATGTCGCTCACGCCCTCGAACAGGAAGGCGAGCGCGAAGGCGCCGCGCAGCCGCGGCAGCGTCGTCGCCACCGCCTCCATGGGCGACTTGCCGTCGCGCAGCTTCGCCGTGACGAGCTGGGCCACGACCTCCGTGTCGGTCTGCGTCTCGAAGACGATGCCCTCGGCCTGCAGCTCGGCCTTCAGCTCGGCGAAGTTCTCGATGATGCCGTTATGGACGACGGCGAGCTTGTCGGTCGCGTGCGGGTGGGCGTTGGTCTCGTTCGGCCGGCCGTGCGTGGCCCAGCGGGTGTGGCCGATGCCGATCGCCCCCGAGAGGGGCGCCTCGGAGAGCTTCAGCTCGAGATTGCCGAGCTTGCCCTCGGCGCGCCGGCGGGCGAGGTGGCCGTCCTCGAGGGTCGCGACGCCCGCGGAATCGTAGCCCCGGTACTCCAGGCGCTTCAGTGCATCCAGGACCTGCAGGGCGACCGGCTTCTTGCCCAGGATACCGACGATGCCGCACATGGGAGCGCTCCGCTCGATTGGATCTCGCCGGCCTCTCTACCCGATCAATCTGAACGAAGACCAATCGCGGCGGGTCACGTCGGCTTGCGGGGCCGGGAGGTCGTCGCCCAGCCGGGCTTCACGACCTGGCGCCCCCGGCCGATGGCGAGGGCCTCCGCCGGCACGTCGTCCGTGATGACGGACCCCGATCCGACATAGGCGCGGTCGCCGATGGTGACGGGCGCGACGAGGGACGCGTTCGTGCCGATGAAGGCGTCGCGGCCGATGGTGGTGCGGTGCTTGAAGGCGCCGTCGTAGTTGCACGTGATGGTGCCGGCGCCGACGTTGGTCGCGGCCCCGACCGTCGCGTCGCCCAGATAGGCGAGGTGGTTCGCCTTCACGCCCCGCTCCAGCGTCGAGTTCTTCACCTCGACGAAGTTGCCGACATGCACGTCCGGCCCGAGGCGCGTGCCGGGACGCAGGCGCGCGAACGGCCCGACGATGGCGCCTTCGCCGACCGTGGCGCCCTCGAGATGGGAGAAGGCCCGGATCGTGGCGCGCGCCTCCACCACGACGCCGGGGCCGAACACGACGTTCGGCTCGACGACGACGTCGCGGCCGAGCCGGGTGTCGGCCGACAGGAACACGGTGTCGGGCGCGATCAGCGTCGCGCCGTCCCGCATGTCATCCCGGCGCAGGCGCGCCTGCAGGGCCGCCTCGGCGGCGGCGAGCTGGGCCCGGTCGTTGACGCCCAGCACCTCGTCGGGCGAGGCGGTCACGAGCGCGACGCCCTCGCCGGCTCCGGCCGCCGCGGCGACGACGTCCGTCAGGTAGTACTCGCCCCGGCCGTTCGCGTTGCCGACGCTTTCGAGCAACGCGAGCGCCCGGTCGCCGCGGATCGCCATGAGGCCGGCATTGCAGAGCCCGACGGCGCGCTCGGCGGCACTCGCCTCCTTCTCCTCCCGGATCGCGACGACGCGGCCCGCCTCGGTCAAAATCCGACCGTAGCCGGCCGGGTCGGCCGGCTCGAAGCCCAGCACCGCCACGGAGGCGCCCCGCCCCAGCGCGGCCCGCAGCGCGTCGAAGGTCGCGGCCGTGACGAGCGGGGTGTCGGCGAAGGCGACGACCACGTCGTCGGGCGCGTCCGCGAGCGCGTCGCGGGCGGCCAGCACGGCGTGCGCCGTCCCCAGGCGCTCGCGCTGGACGTGGATGGAGGCGCCGGGCGCGGCCCTGCGGGCCTCGGCGCCGACATCCTCCCGGTCCGGCCCGACGACGACGGCGATGCGGCCCGCCCCGGCGGCGAGGACGGCGGCGATCACGTGCGACACCATCGGGCGACCGCCGATGCGGTGGAGCGGCTTCGCCAGGTCCGAGCGCATGCGGGTGCCCTCGCCAGCCGCGAGGATGATTGCTAAGCAGGCCCGGGCCTGCGTCTCGGGCCCGTGTCGGGGTGCGTCGCTCATGAAGTCGGCTCGTCGGAACGCTCGTCGGTTCCAGCCGCCCCTTACGGTTCCACCCGCGACACCGCAAACCCTTCGATCGGACGTCGGACCGGACCGGCCATGACCAGTTCCTTGCGGCCCTGCGCGGCCATGGCATTTTCCACGGCGGACCGGCCCTCGCGGCGCGA
>JAEUAC010000134.1 GCA_019695455.1 Methylorubrum extorquens
ACCACGAACGGGTTGGGCGCGCCGGGCGCGATCCTCGCGCGCTTGGCCGCCATGCCGTACATCTCGGGATGGGGCGCGAGCAGCACGTCGCCCCGGATGGAGGGCGCCGTCGCGAAGGTGCGCTCGTAATCCTCCACGATGCCCGGATAGGTCGGGTTCGGCGCCAGGCGGTTCAGGGCGACCGTGCCGCTGCAGAAGAACACGATCCCGTGCCGCCGGCCGGCCTCCTCCACGTCCATCGTCCAGGTGGTGCAGCCCGGCGAATGGCCCGGCGTCGCATGGGCCGTGAGCGCGAGGGGACCGACGGAGACCGTGTCGCCGTCCGTCACGGTCCGGTCGACGGTCGCGGCCGGGAAGCCGAGCGCCGCGTCCGGATTGCCCGGATAGGTGCCGCTCTCCATGAGCGGCTTGTCCTTCAGGCCGACGACGAGCGCCGCGCCCGTCTCGCGCTTCAGGTCCGCGAAGCCGCCCGTGTGGTCGAGATGGGCGTGCGTGTTGAGCAGGAGCTTGATGTCGGCGAGCTTGAAGCCGAGCGCCTCGATGTTGGCGCGGATCTGTCCCGTCGCCTCGGGCATGACCGTGTCGATCAGGACGTGCCCGTCCGGCCCCGTGATCAGGTAGGAGGCGAGCCCGTTCGTGCCGACGTAATGGACGGGTCCGATGACCCGGAACGGCGACGTCGGCGCGTTCCAGCCGACGCGGAGCCGGTCGAGCGCGTCCCTGATGGTCTGGGCCCCTGCCGGCGCGGCTCCGAGAAGGGCGAGCGCCGCGACGGCGCCGGCGAGACTGGTTCGCATGGTGATCCTCCCGTGTTTCGGGAGAGGGTGCCGCCCCGCGCGCCCCGCCGCAAGCCGGCCGGCGCGGGGCGGCCCGTCAGCTGCGGCCGCCCTCGAGATAGGCGGCCTGCACCTGGGGATCGGCCAGGAGGTCCTTGCCGCTGCCGGACATCGTGATGGTGCCCGTCACCATGACGTAGCCGCGATGGGCGAGCTTCAGCGCGTGGTAGGCGTTCTGCTCGACCAGGAAGACGGTCATGCCGTCCCGCCGGTTCAGGTCGCGCACCACCTCGAAGATCTGCTTCACGATCAGCGGCGCGAGGCCGAGCGAGGGTTCGTCGAGGAGGAGGAGCCGCGGCCGGGCCATCAGGGCGCGCGCGATGGCCAGCATCTGCTGCTCGCCGCCCGACATGGTGCCGCCGCGCTGGTAGAGCCGCTCCTTCAGGCGCGGGAAGATCGCGAGCATCCGCTCGAGATCCTCCTCGAAATGCGCGAACCCGTCGAGCGTCGCGCCCATCTGCAGGTTCTCGTAGACGGTCATCCGCGGGAAGATGCGCCGTCCCTCGGGCGACTGCGCGATCCGCAGGCGGGCGATGTCGTGGGTGGGCAGGTGCGTGATGTCCCGCCCGTCGAACGTGATGCGGCCGCGCCGGGCGCGCGGGTTGCCGCAGACGGTCATCATCAGGGTCGACTTGCCGGCGCCGTTCGCGCCGATCAGCGTGACGATCTCGCCCTCGTGCACGTCGAGGTCGACGCCCTTCAGGGCGACGATGTTGCCGTAATAGGTCTCGACGCCCCGCACGGAGAGAAGGGGCGCGCCCCGCGGCGCGGCGCTCTCGGCGACGGGCGCGGCCGGGCGGGTCTCGAGCGTGCTCATCCGCCGCTCCGGGCCGTGGCGGCCGCGACGCCCGCGCCGACGAGGAAGGTGCCGCCGACGCGGTTCACGCGCCGGATGGCGGCGGGCGAGCGCAGCAGCGTGCGGGCGCGCCCGGCGAGCGCCGCGTAGGCGAGGGCGTTGGCGAAGGCGATCGCCAGGAAGGTCGCCTCGAAGATCGCGACCTGCGGCCAGAAGGGCAGGGCGGAGTCGACGAACTGGGGCAGGAAGGCCACGAAGAAGACGAGGCTCTTCGGGTTGAGGGCGGTGACGATCCAGGCATGGCCGATCATGCGGACGGCCGAGGCCGCCGAATGCCGGGGCGCCGCCTCCAGCGTGCCGCCGGCGCGCCAGAGCTTGACGCCGAGCCAGACGAGATAGGCCGCGCCCACCCATTTCAGCGCCGTGAACACGGTCGCGGACGTCGCGAGCAGGAGGCCGACGCCCAGGATCGAGGCCGTCATGGCCGTGAAGTCGCCGAGCGCCACGCCGACCGCCATCGGCAGGGCGGCCCGCCAGCCCTGGCCCAGCGCGTAGGAGACGACGAGGAGGATGGTCGGCCCGGGCACGAGGCAGAGGATCGCTGAGGCGGCCGCGAAGGCGGCCCAGGTCTCGATGGTCATGACGTCAGCTCCAGTCCCACCTCGGCCTCGACCTCGCCCACCTCCTCGTCCTCGACGCCCAGGTAGGCGGCGATGACGCGCGGATCGGACCGGACCGAGGCGGGCGCGGCGTCGGCGATCTTCACGCCGTAATCCAGCACGACCACGTGGTCGGAGATCTCCATCACGACCGACATGTCGTGCTCGATGAGGAGGAGCGACGTGCCCTCGGCCCGGATCGAGCTGAGCAGCGTGTTCAGCTCCAGGCTCTCGCGCGGGTTCAGGCCGGCGGCGGGCTCGTCGAGGCAGAGGAGCACCGGGTCCGTGCACATGGCGCGCGCGATCTCGAGCCTGCGCTGGTCCCCGTAGGGCAGGTCCCCCGCCGGATCGTCCGCCCGCGCCGTCAGGCCCGTCTTGTCGAGCCAGTACTCCGCCTTTGCGATGGCGGCCCTCTGCGCCTTCTCGTAGGTCGGCAGCCCGAGGATGCCGAAGAGCGAGAAGCCGGACGCGATCATCAGCGAGTTGTGCTGCGCGACGAGCAGGTTCTCGAGCACGGTCATGCCCGAGAAGAGGCGGATGTTCTGGAAGGTGCGGGCGACCTTCGCCTTCCAGTTGATCGCGTGTCCGGGCAGCCGCTCGAGGAGGTAGTCCGAGCCGCCCTCGTGGCGCAGCCGGATCATGCCCTCGGTCGGCCGGTAGAAGCCCGTGATGCAGTTGAACACGGTGGTCTTGCCGGCGCCGTTCGGGCCGATGAGGGCCGTGATCTCGCCGCGGCGCGCCGTGAAGGACAGGTCGCCCACGGCGACCAGCCCGCCGAAGCGCATCGTCATGTGCTGGACCTCCAGCACGGGTGTGGCGGAGGAGGCCATCAGCCGTGGCCCTCCTTCACGAGATCGCCCGAGATCGACTTGCGCTCCTTGAGGACCACGGAGGGCTCCCGCACCGAGATCAGGCCGCGCGGCCGCCAGATCATCATGAGCACCATGGCGAGGCCGAAGAGGAGGAGGCGGTACTCGTTCGGATCGAACCCCTCGCCGAAGACGGCCTTCAGGAAGCCGAGGTTCCGCAGGAGCTCGGGACCGCCGATCATGGCGATCGCCGCGATCGCGACGCCGATCTGCGAGCCCATGCCGCCCAGGACGACGATGGCGAGGATGGTCGCCGATTCCAGGAAGTTGAAGCTCTCCGGCGAGATGAAGCCCTGCCGGACGGCGAAGAAGGACCCGGCGAAGCCGCCGAACATGGCGCCGATCGCGAAGGCGGTGAGCTTCGTGTTGGTCGTGTTGATGCCGAGGGACCGGCAGGCGATCTCGTCCTCGCGCAGCGCCTCCCAGGCGCGCCCGACGGGCAGCCGGCGCAGCCGCATGGTGACGAGGTTCGTGACCAGCGCCAGCGCAAGGATCAGGTAGTAGAGGAAGATGATCCGGTGCATGGGCGAGAAGTCGAGCCCGAACCGGCCCGCGAACCCGTCCTCGTCGGCCGTGAACGGGATGCCGAAGAAGGTGACGCGCGGGATGGACGAGATGCCGGCGCCGCCGCCCGTCACGTCCACCCAGTTGATGAGGACGAGCCGGATGATCTCGCCGAAGGCCAGCGTCACGATGGCGAGGTAGTCGCCGCGCAGCCGCAGGACCGGGAAGCCGAGGAGGATGCCCCACAGCGCGGCCAGGATGCCGGCGAGCGGCAGGCAGATCCAGAAGGACAGGCCGAAGGTCGTGGACAGGAGGGCGTAGGAATAGGCGCCGACCGCGTAGAAGGCGACGTAGCCGAGGTCGAGCAGCCCCGCGAGGCCGACCACGATGTTCAGCCCCCAGCCGAGCATCACGTAGGTCAGGATCAGGATGCCGAGGTCGATCCAGTAGCGGCCCTCGTTGAGGCCGCCCTTCGCCAGGATGATCATGACCGGGAAGGCGATGGCGACGCCGACGAAGAGCGGGGCCGCGATCGTGGCGAGGCGGAAGCCGGACTGCGCCGCCGGGTCCGCCGCGGTCGTGACCGCGCCGCGCGCCTGGGCGGTCTGGCGCCGCGGCACGATGCGGCCGCCGGCGAGGCCGACCGCGAGCCGCACCGCGAACACGATCGCGCAGGCGGAGGCGACGAGGCCCCAGCGCTGGACCAGGATCAGGCCGCCCGCGTCGCTCTGCTCGGTGCGCAGCAGCAGGATCGGCACGGAGAGGCCGAACATGACGAGCGCCGAGAAGGCCGCGCTCTTCAGCGCCTGCCCGGCCCGGGCGGCGACGCCCTCCCGGTCGGACGGCAGGGCCGGCGTGGAGGCGACGGCCATCAGACCTTCTCCACCTCGGGCCGCCCGAGGATGCCGGACGGCATGAACATGAGCACGATGGCGAGGATCGAGAACGCCGCCACGTCCTTGTACTCGATCGAGAAATAGGCCGACCACATGGTCTCGACGAGGCCGATGATGAGCCCCCCGATGACGGCCCCCGGCAGCGAGCCGATCCCGCCCAGCACGGCCGCCGTGAAGGCCTTGACGCCCGGCACGAAGCCGTCGGCGAAGTTCACGACGCCGTAGTAGAGGAGGTACATGGTGCCCGCGACCGCGGCCAGCGCCGCCCCCATGACGAAGGTCAGCGAGATCGTCCGGTCGACGTTGATGCCGACGAGCGCGGCCATCTTGCGGTCCTGCTCGCAGGCCCGCTGCGCCCGGCCGAGCGCCGTCTTCTGCACGATGTACCAGAAGATCGTCAGCAGCACGGCCGTGACCACCATGATGATGATCTGCTTGTAGGAGAGCGCGACCACGTAGCCGTTGCGCTCGAACAGCGGGATCACCTCCGGCATCATGGGCGGCGTCGGCTTGTTGCGCGCGCCCTGCGCCACCTGGACGAAGTTCGACAGGAAGATGGAGACCCCGATGGCCGAGATCAGCGGCGCGAGCCGGAACGAGCCGCGGAGCGGCCGGTAGGCGAGGCGCTCCAGGGCCCAGCCCCACAGCGAGGTCAGCACCATCGATATGACCATGACGATGAGCAGCGCGAGCGCAATGGACGACACGCCGAGCCAAGTCGTCAGGATGAGGAAGAAGATCAGCGCGATGAAGGCCGACAGCATGAACACGTCGCCATGGGCGAAGTTCACCATGCCGATGATGCCGAACACCATCGTGTAGCCGATGGCGATCAGGCCGTAGATCGATCCCAGCGTCAGCCCGTTGATGAGCTGCTGCACGAAGACTTCCATGCCCACCCGACTCCCGAGGCATTCACGTCGATCATGGATGCCTTCACGCGGATCGATCAATGCACGGAACGAAAGGTTGCGCCAGAGTAGTCGCGCCACGATCCCCGCTCCGTCGC
>JAEUAC010000269.1 GCA_019695455.1 Methylorubrum extorquens
CCTTCCGGCAGCCGCTCTCGCGCCTGCCGCCCCTCCCTCCGGGCGCGGGCGAGCGCGCCTTCGATGATCCGCTTCCTCATCCGCCGGCTGTGGCAGACGGTGCCGATCGTGCTCGCGGTGGCGGCGCTGATCTTCGTCCTGTTCAGCGTCATCCCGGGCACCTTCGCGTCCTCGCTCGGGGACGACGGGCGGAGCGTGGCGGACGCCCAGGTCATAGAGCGCATGAACCGGGAATTCGGGCTCTCGGACCCGCTGCCCGTGCGTTTCGCCAAGTACGTGGCGCAGCTCGCGACCTTCGATCTCGGCACCTCCTTCCGGACGCGCCAGCCCGTCACGACCGTGCTCGCCGACCGGATGGGCCCGACGCTGCAGCTCGCCTTCGCGTCCATGCTGTTCGCCATCGTGCTCGGCGTGCCGCTCGGCTTCGTGGCGGCGCTCAAGCCCGGCAGCCTCGTCGATCTCGGCTCGATGGTGGTGGCCGTCTCGGGCCTCAGCCTGCCCAAGTTCTGGCTCGGCCTCCTGCTGATGTACCTGTTCGCCCTGAAGCTCGGCTGGTTCCCGTCCTTCGGCTACGGCGACGGAAGTCCGCGCTACCTCGTCCTCCCGGCGATCGCGCTCGGCGTCGCGCCGCTCGCCCTCCTGGCCCGCACGACGCGGGCCGCCGTCCTCGAGATCATGAACGCCGATTTCGTCCGCACGGCCCGGTCCAAGGGCATGAGCGAGGGGCGGGTCGTGCGCTGGCACCTCGCCCGCAACGCGCTCGTCATCGTGCTTACGACCGTCGGCCTGCAGTTCGGCGGCGTCATCGGCCAGGCGGTCGTCATCGAGAAGCTGTTCTCCTGGCCGGGCCTCGGATCGCTCCTCGTCGACAGCGTCTCCCAGCGCGACATCCCGGTCGTGCAGGGCGCGATCCTCGTCATCGTCCTCTTCTTCCTCGCCGTGAACACGGCGGTGGACGTTCTCTGCGCGCTGATCGATCCGCGCATCAAGGTCGGCTGAGACATGCGGTTCCGCGTCAACCTCATCGTGGGCGGCACCCTGTTCGTGGCCGTCGTCGCCGCGGGCCTGCTCGCGCCCTGGCTCGCCCACACCGATCCGGTGCTGGACGCGAACCTGATGAACGCCGAGGAACCGCCCGGCGCCGCCTTCTGGCTCGGCACGGACGGCCAGGGCCGCGACATCTACAGCCGCGTGCTCTACGGCGCCCGCATCTCGCTCACGGTCGGCATCGTCTCGCAGCTGATCAACACGGTGATCGGCACGGCGCTGGGCCTCTCGGCCGGCTATTTCGGCGGCTGGTGGGACGATCTCGTCTCGGGCCTCACGAACCTGATGCTCGCGATCCCGTCGCTCGTCTTCGCGCTCGCCATCATGGCGATCCTGTCGCCGGGGCTCACGAGCCTTCTCATCGCGCTCGGCCTCACCAACTGGTCGTTCACGTGCCGGCTCGCCCGGGCCTCGGCGCTCTCGCTGCGCAGCCAGGGCTACGTGCAGGCCGCCAAGGTGCTCGGCTATTCCGACCTGCGCATCATGGCGACCCAGATGCTGCCGAACATGCTGGGGCCCATCATCGTCATCGGCACGCTCGGCATGGGCGGCGCCGTGCTGGCGGAGGCGGCGCTCTCCTTCCTCGGGCTCGGCATCCGGCCGCCCCAGCCCTCCTGGGGCTCCATGCTGTCGGACGCGCGCGACCAGATCACGACGGCGCCCTGGGTCTCGATCTTTCCCGGCCTCGCGATCTTCGTCACCGTGCTCGGCCTGAACCTCCTCGGCGACGGCCTGCGCGACATCCTCGATCCGCAATCGCGGAGCCGCCGCGCATGAGCGGCCCCGCCCTGCAGGTCGAGGACCTGCGCATCGACCTCGCCATCGGCGAGCGGCGCTTCGCGGCCGTGGAAGGCGTCTCGTTCACCATCGAGAAGGGCGAGACCTACGGTCTCGTCGGCGAATCCGGTTGCGGAAAGAGCATCACGGCGCTCTCGCTGATCGGGCTCCTGCGGCCGCCCCTTTCGGCCTCGGCGGGGCGCATCCTGCTCGGCGGGACGGATCTGCGGACGCTGCCGGCGCGCGCCGTGCGGGCGCTCCGGGGCAAGCGGGTCGCCATGATCTTCCAGGAGCCCATGACGGCCCTGAACCCGCTGAAGCCGGTCGGCCGGCAGATCGCCGAGATGTTCGTCCTGCACGAGGGCGCGTCCTGGCCCGAGGCCGAGCGGCGGGCGGTCGAGGCGCTCCGCTCCGTCCGGGTGCCGGCGCCCGAGCGGCGGGCGCGCGACTATCCGCACCAGCTCTCGGGCGGCATGCGCCAGCGCGTCATGATCGCCATCGCGCTCGCCTGCGGGCCGGACCTCCTCCTCGCCGACGAGCCGACGACGGCGCTCGACGTGACGGTGCAGGCCGAGATCCTCGAGCTCATCCGCGACCTCTGCGCCGAACGCGGCACGGCCGTCCTGATGATCAGCCACGACCTCGGCCTGATCGCGTCCATGTGCCGGCGGGTGGGCGTCATGTATGCGGGCCGGCTCGTCGAGGAGCGCGACAGCCGCGCCGTGTTCCGCCGGCCGAGCCACCCCTACACGGCCGGGCTCGTCGCCTCCCTCCCCCTCCTGGGGGCCCGGCTCGCGGGCGGTCGCAACCGGCTCCGCGAGATCACGGGGGTCGTGCCGCCCGTGACGGCCTTCCCGGACGGCTGCCGCTTCAACCCGCGCTGCCCCTCCGCGACGGAGATCTGCCGCGACGTCGACCCGCCCCCCGAGACGCTGCCGCCGGACGGCCTCGTGCGGTGCCACCACCATGCCTGACGCGACCACGCCCATCCTCGCCGTCGAGGATCTCGCGGTCCATTTCCCGATGGGCGGCGGGCTGTTCGGCGGCGCGCGCCGGACGCTCAAGGCCGTGGACGGCGTCGACCTCGTCCTCGAGCCGGGCGAATGCCTGGGCCTCGTCGGTGAATCCGGCTGCGGCAAGTCCACGCTCGCGCTGTCCATCCTCGGCCTGCAGGCGCCGACGCGCGGACGCATCCTGCTCGACGGGCAGGACGTCGCCGCGTCCCACGATCGACGGGCCCGCGCCCGCATCGTGCAGATGGTCTTCCAGGACCCCTATTCCTCCCTGAACCCGCGCCAGACGGTGCGGCGCACGCTGGAGGAGCCGCTGCGGCTGCACGGCACGACCGACAAGGCCGAGATCGAGTCCCGCGTCGCCGCGATCCTCGCCCGCGTCGGGCTCCGGCCCGACCAGGCGGAGCGCTACCCGCACGAGTTCTCCGGCGGCCAGCGGCAGCGGATCGGGATCGCGCGCGCCCTCGTGCTCGAACCGCGGGTGGTCGTGCTGGACGAGCCGGTCTCGGCGCTCGACGTCTCCATCCGGGCGCAGATCATCAACCTCCTGCTCGACCTGAAGGACCAGCTCGGCCTCGCCTACGTGATGATCAGCCACGATCTCGGCGTCGTGGAGCACATGAGCGACCGGGTCGCCGTCATGTATCTCGGCCGCATCGTCGAGACCGGCACCTGGCGGGACATCTTCGCCGCGCCGGGCCACCCCTACACGAAGGCCCTCATCGCCGCGATCCCGGACCCGTTCCGCGACGGCGTCCACGCCCGCATCACGGGCGAGGTGCCGAACCCGCTCGATCCGCCGACTGGCTGCGCCTTCCATCCCCGCTGCCCCGACGCGCTGCCGCTCTGCCGGGAGCCGCCCGCGATCGCCTTCGAACCGCTCGGCACCGGCCACGCGGCCCGCTGCCGCCGCGTCCACGAGCTCGCCGCCTGATGGGCGAGGCGCCGCTCGAGATCCGCCGCTTCGCGGCCCTTGAGCCGGGGCCGCGCCTGATCGTGCTCGGCGCCGTGCACGGCAACGAGCCCTGCGGCCCGCTCGCGATCGGCCGGATCGTCGACGCGATCCGGTCGGGCGCGATCTCCATCCGGCGCGGCAGCGTCACCGTCGTGCCGGTCGCGAACCCGATGGCGTTCCGCCTGAAGACGCGCGAGGGCGACCGCAACCTCAACCGCGACCTTCGGGCCCGCGCGGAACCGCAGGACAACGAGGACCGGCTCGGCACCCTCCTCTGCCCGCTTCTCGCCGAGCACGACGTCCTTCTCGACCTCCACTCCTTCACGGGGGACGGGCCGCCCTTCGTCTTCGCCGGCCCCGACGACAATGCGGGAGCGATCGAGCCCTTCGCCCTGGCCGGGCCCGAATGGGCGCTGGCGCGCCGGCTTGGCGTCGCGGTGGCCATGCATGGCTGGCTGGACGCGCACGAGCAGTTCCGGGCCGAGCGGGCGCGGCTCGGCTTTCCGCCGCTGCCGGCGACCGAAGGGGTCGGCACGACGGAGTTCATGCGCGCCGCGGGCGGCTACGCCGTCACGCTCGAGTGCGGGCGCCACGACGATCCGGACGCGGTCGGGATCGCGGAACGGGCCGTGCGGGCCGCGCTGGCGCATCTCGGCCTCGTCGACGAGGACCCGCCGCCCTCGACGACGCGGACGGCCATCAGGCTTTCGGACAGCCTGGTCTGCGAGCGCGAGGGCGACCGGATCGCGGACGGCTGGCGCACGGGCGATCCCGTGCCGGACGGCGCCGTCCTGGGCCACCGTGCCGACGGCGCGCCCATCCGCCAGGACGGGCCCGGCTTCATCGTCTTCCCGAACCCACGGGCGAAGCCCGGACAGATGCTCGCCTTCCTCGGACGGACCAGCGACCGGCCCCTGTCCTGAGAGCCGTTGCGGCCCGGGGAGCCCGACAGGGGGTTGGCCTCGGCGCCCGTGGCGCTAAGCTCCGCTCCCCTGCCGCCAGGAGCGTTCCATGACGACCTTGTCCCGCCGCACCCTTCTCGGGGCCGCCGCCGGTGCCCTCGCGACGCCCGCGCTGGGCCAGAACACGCGGGCCGCGACGCTCCGCTTCGTCCCGCAGGCGAACCTGACGGCCCTCGACCCGATCTGGACGACGGCGACCGTGACGGGCAACCACGGCTACTACGTCTTCGACACGCTCTACGCGAACGACGGCGAGGGCCGCGCGCACCCGCAGATGGCGGAGGGCCACGAGGTGCTGGACGACGGCAAGCGCTGGCGCATCACGCTGCGCAGCGGCCTCGTCTTCCACGACGGCGAGGCCGTCCGGTCGGCCGACGTGGTGACGAGCCTCAGGCGCTGGGCGTCGCGCGACCCGTTCGGGCAGCTCGTCGCGGCGGTCGCGGACGAGTGGGTGATCGTCGACGACCGGACCTTCGACATCCGCCTGAAGCGCCCCTTCCCGCTCCTTCTCACGGCCTTCGGCAAGGCCGACAACGCGGCCTTCATCATGCCGGAGCGGCTGGCGAAGACGGACTCGACGAAGCAGATCACGGAGATGGTCGGATCGGGCCCGTACCGGTTCGTGGCGGGCGAGTTCGTCGCCGGCAGCCGCGGCGTCTACGAGAAGTTCGACCGCTACGTCCCTCGGAGCGAGGCGCCGGTCTTCGCGACCGGCGCCAAGATCGCGCATTTCCCGCGGGTGGAATGGGCCGTCATGCCGGACCCGGCGACGGCCGCGTCGGCGCTCCTGCGGGGCGAGGTCGATTGGTGGGAACGGCCGCTGTCCGACCTGCAGCCGGTGCTCGCCAAGAGCCGCGACATCCGCCGCGAGGTGATGGACAAGGCCGGGCGGCTCGCCCTCATGCGGCTGAACTGCCTGCATGCTCCCTTCGACGACGTGCGCCTGCGCCAGGCCGTGCGGACGTCGGTCGTCCAGGAGAGCTACATGCAGGCGTCGCAGGGGGACGACGCCTCGGCCTGGACGACGACCCGCAGCCTCTGGCCGAAGGGCACGCCCTATCACGGCGACTCGCCGGCCATGATGCCGGGCGACCTCGCCCGGGCGAAGGCCATGCTGAAGGAGGCGGGCTACGCGAACGCGCCGGTCGTCATCATCAACCCGACCGACTTCCCCGACATCGGGCCGCTCGGCCAGGTCACGGCCGACACCCTCGGGCGGATCGGCATGAACGTCGACCTGCGCGATTCCGACTGGGGGACCGTGATCCAGCGGCGCGCCTCGCGGGAGCCGGTCGACAAGGGCGGTTGGAGCATCTTCCACACGACGGGCGGCGCCGTGCTCTACGGCAGCCCGGCCACCTCCGCGCTGACGCGCGGCCAGGGCGATGCGGGCTGGTTCGGCTGGTGGAAGAACGACGAGGCGGAAAAGCTCACGCAGGACTGGCTTTACGCCCCGGACGAGGCCGGCCAGAAGGCCGCCGCCGCCGCGATCGACCGCCTCGTCCTCGACCAGGCCCCCACGATCCCGCTCGGCCAGTTCACGATCAGGACGGCCTTCCGGTCCGACCTGACGGGCATGATCGAGGGCACGGCGCCCTATCCCTGGGGCGTTCGGCGCGTGTGAGCGCGCCGCACGCGCCGCCCGGCGCGACCGGTGGCGCGAACCGGGGCGCGCGGCGCGCGCCGGTTCCGCGCCGCCGCCGCTACGCCGGCAGGACGACGACCTTCGTCTTCACGGGCGTGCGCGCGTAGAGATGCAGCATGTCCTGGCTGAGGAGGCCGACGCAGCCGCTGGTGACGCCCGACCCGATCGAGTCCGGGTCGCTCGAGGCGTAGATCGTGTACAGCGTGTACGCGCCGTTCTGGTAGAGGTAGAGCGTCCGGGCCCCGAGCGGGTTGTCGAGACCGCCCGGCATGCCGCGGGCGTATTTCGCGGCCTCCGGCTGGCGCTTGATCATCTCCTTGGGCGGCGTCCAGGTCGCCCATTCGGCCTTGCGGCCGACATAGGCGTCGCCGTTCCACAGGAAGCCGTCGCGGCCGACATTGGCGCCGTAGCGGGTGGCCGCCCCGTCCTCCTCGATGCGGTAGACGTAGTAGTTGCCGGGATCGACGACGATCGTGCCCGGGGCCTCCTTGGAGGCGTAGCGGACGAGCCGCCGGTGGTACTTCGGATCGACCTTGGCGATGTCGACGGCCGGGATGGGGAACTTCTCGTTCGGGAGCGGCCCGTACATCTCGCGCGCCTCGGCCAGGCCCAGCCCGTCCGTCGTGTTGCAGCCGGCGAGTCCGAGGGCGCCGAGCGAGGCGGCCGCGCCGAACAGCGCCGTCCGCCGGTCGAGGAGACCAGTCCGCGGACCGCCCCGTGCGCCCGCGCCGGCGCTGCCCTTGTCGGTGACCATGATCCTGGACCTTCCATCTCCGGCGGCCGGCCGCGACGTCCCGGCCGGCGACCGCCGGACCGGGCCGG
>JAEUAC010000318.1 GCA_019695455.1 Methylorubrum extorquens
GGCGGAACGAGCGTGGGGAGCGTCGCAAGGAGAGCGGTCGTGCCGCGGCCCGGCCGCGAGCCGTCGCGGCGCCCGACGGCGCGCGGCCGGGCCGCGGCACGACCGCCCTCCTGGCGACGCTCCGCACGCTCGTTCCGCCCTTCGACGACGATCGGGCGACGGGCGACGAGTTCGAGGCCGTCGCGGCCGCGATCCTCGCGGGCGCCTTCGACGGAGCCGCCGCGTGACCTGGCTCCTCGAGAACTGGGACACCTTCGCGGAGGCGCTGCGCCAGCACGTGGTGCTGGTCGCCCAGGCGCTCGCGCTGTCGCTCGCCATCGCGCTCCCGCTCGGGATCGTCTCGGCCCGCCGGCCCCGGCTCTACACGCTCGTCCTCGCGGTCACGGGCGCGCTCTACACGATCCCAGCGCTCGCCCTGTTCGCGCTCCTGATCCCCGTCATGGGCCTCGGATCCGGCCCGGCGCTGACGGCGATCGTCATGTATTCCCTCCTCGTCCTCACGCGGAACGTGGTGGTCGGGCTGCGCTCGGTCTCGCCGGACGTGCTGGAGGCGGCGGACGGCATGGGCTACGGGCGCCTCCGCCGGCTCCTCGCCATCGAGATGCCGCTCGCCCTGCCCGTCGTGATCGCCGGCATCCGGCTCACGGTCGTGACCCAGATCTCGGTCGCGACGGTGGGCGCCTTCATCGGCGCGGGCGGCCTGGGGGACCTCATCTTCCAGGGCATCACGCAGGACATCGGCGACAAGGTCGTGGTCGGGGCGGTCGCGGCCTCGCTCCTCGCCATCGTGGCGGACGAGGCCCTGCGCCTCCTGGAGGCCCGCGCCGCCGCCCTCGGGGGCCGGCCGTGAGCGGCCTCCTGCACTGGGTCGCGACCCACGGCGAGATCATCGGCCGGACGGTCCGCGAGCACCTCGTCCTGTCCGGCGTCGCGCTGGCCGTCGCGCTGGCGCTCGCCCTGCCGATGGGCGTCGCGCTCGTGCGGCATCCGCGCGCCGCGGCCATCGCCGTCGGGGGCGTCAACACGCTGCGGACCATCCCGAGCCTCGCCCTCCTCGTCATCATGCTGCCCGTGCTCGGGACGGGCTTCCTCCCCTCGGTCGTGGCGCTCACGCTCTACGGGCTCCCGGCCATCCTCCTGAACACGCTCGTGGGTCTGCGCGAGGTGGACGCCGACGTGATCGACGCCGCGCGGGGCCAGGGGCTGTCCGAACGCCAGATCACGACGGACATCACCATCCCCCTCGCCCTGCCCGTGATCCTCGCCGGCATCCGCACCTCGGCCGTCCAGATCGTCTCCGCCGCCACGCTGGCGGTGTTCATCGGCGGTGGCGGGCTCGGCGAGCTGATCTCCTCGGGCCTGGGCCTCCTCGACATCGCCCAGCTCGTCACGGGCGCGCTGCTCGTGGCGCTGCTCGCCGTCGCGACGGAGCTCGTCTTCGGCGCCATCCAGTTCGGGCTCGCCCGCCGCTACGGAATTGCCTCGTGATCCGGCTCGAACGCGTCTCGAAGACCTTCCCGGGCACGGCGCTTCCGTCCGTGGACGCGGTCGACCTCGAGGTCCCGGACGGCACGACCTGCGTCCTCATCGGCCCGTCCGGCTGCGGCAAGACGACCACCCTGCGGATGATCAACCGCCTGATCGAGCCCTCGGCCGGTCGCGTGATCGTCGAGGGCGAGGACGTGACGCGCGCCGATCCCGTCCAGCTTCGACGCCGGATCGGCTACGTCATCCAGGGCATCGGCCTGTTCCCGCATCTCAGCGTCGGCGACAACGTCGCCACCGTGCCCCGCCTCCTCGGCTGGCCGAAGGCGAAGGTCGCGAGCCGCATCGACGAGATGCTGTCGCTGGTCGGGCTTGATCCGGCGACCTTCGCGGGCCGCAAGCCGGGCAGCCTCTCCGGCGGACAGCGCCAGCGCGTCGGCGTGGCGCGCGCGCTCGCGGCCGACCCGCCCGTCATGCTCATGGACGAGCCCTTCGGGGCGGTGGATCCGGTCGTCCGGGCCCGGCTGCAGCGCGAGTTCGGCGAGATCCTGAGGCGGCTCGGCAAGACCGTCATCATGGTCACGCACGACATCGACGAGGCGATCCGGATGGGGGACCGCGTCGCCATCATGCGAGGCGGCCGGATCGTGCAGTACGACGAGCCGTCCCGCCTGCTCGGGCGGCCGGCGGACGCGTTCGTGGCCGACTTCGTCGGGGCGGACCGCGGCCTGAAGCGGCTGACGCTCGAACCCGCGGCGGCCTTCGCCGTGCCGGGCGTCGCCCCGCCGGGCGTCCCGGCCCTGCCGGCCGACGCGTCCCTCCAGGAGGCGCTCTCGCTGATGCTGGCCTCGGGCGCCGACGCCGTCGCGGTCGCGGGCCGCGACGGGAGGCCGGCCGGCCTCGTGACGCTCGCCCGCATCCGCGAGGTCGCGGCCGCTCAGGCGGAGGGCGGCGCCGCGAGCGCCGCGTAATCGGCCCGCTCCACGGGCGCGAAGCCCGCGATCCCGAGCGCCGCCATCGGGCCCGCGGCCGCCGCGTCCCGGCCGAGGCCGACGAGGCCGGCCCGGAGCCGGGCGACATCGGCCGAAGGCATCGAAGGAGAGGCGACGAGCAGGGGCGCCGGCCGCCAGGGCGTGCTCGCCACGATCCGGAGACGGGCGGCCGTCGACGGCTCCTCGCGGCGCAGGATGGCGTGCCACAGCGAATCGAGCGGCCCGACGTCGATCGCGCCGGCCTCCAGCGCCTCGATCACGCGCCGCGGCGTGACGAGCGGCCCGATGTGGGCGGGCCGGATCGCATGCCCGTCCAGGAAGGCGTTCACGGCATGGAAGCCCGATTGCGAATGCTCGGCCGTCCAGCCGAGCCGGCCCCGCAGCGCCGTCGCGAGGTCGGCGGAACCGTCCTCCGCCCGGACGACGAGGTCGGTCCGGTAGAGCGGCCGCCCGTCCCCTCCGGCCGGAACCGGCGCCGCGACCGGCCGGTGGTCCGGGTAGAGGTTGGCGAAGGGCCAGCCGCACATGAAGGCGAGGCCGAGATCGTCGCGGGCCCACAGCGTCTCGAGCGGCGCGGGTGCGGGGTGCGCCGCGTAGGCGAGCGGGATGCCGGACGCGTCGCCCGCCCGGCCGAGCAGCGCGGCCCAGGCCGCCTCCGCGGCCGGCGTCACCGCGTACATGCGGGCATTGGCGACGGGCACGAGCGCGCGGCTCAGGCGTAGCGGAGGCGGTGCCCCATCCCGAGCCGCTCCGCCTTGTCGAGCATGGCCGAGCCGAGCGCGATGTCCGACAGCGACAGGCCCCGGTGCCAGAAGAGGATGGTCTCGTCGTCGCTCTCGCGGCCGGGCTTCCGGCCGGCGACGATCTCGCCCATCTCGGCGTGCAGCGTCGTCTCGGACAGCTTGCCGGCCTCGACATGGGCCCGGAGCGACCCGAACTTGCCGCCCTTGCACTGGCCCCAGTCGTCGACGACGAGCTTCGCCATGATGTCGGTGAGCGAGAGCTCGACCGCGCTCATGGTGCCGTAGGGCACCACGAAGGCGCCGGGCTTGATCCACTCGGTCTTCAGCATCGGCGTCGGCCGGTCGAGGCGGGACGCCTCCACGACGATGTCCGCGCCGCGGACGCAGCCCTCCCAGTCGTCCGTCACGATCACGGGCTTGCCGAGATCGCGCGAGAGGCGCGCCCCGAAGGCGTCGCGGCTCTCCTTGCGACGGGAATGGACCCGGATCTCGTCGAAGTGGAACAGGTGGTCGAGGAGCCGCACGTTCCAGTAGGCCGTCCCCCTCGCCCCGACATGGGCCAGGACCTTGGACTCCTTGCGGGCCAGGTACTTGGCGCCGATCGCCGTGATGGCGCCGGTCCGCATGTCCGTCAGGTGGGAGCCGTCGATGATCGCCTTCGGCACGCCGTTGCCGGGGTCCATCAGGAAGAGGAGGCCCATCTCGGAGGGCAGGCCCTCCTTGTAGTTGTCGACGAAGTCCGAGATCACCTTGACGCCCGCGTAGTTCACGGGCGGCCGGAAGGCGCCGCGCAGCACGTTGAAGTGGCCGTTGGCGGCGCCCGGCTCGAGATGCATGCGCGGCTCGATCACGGTCTCGCCCCGGCCCTGGGCCGCGAGCCCCGATTCGACGGCGGCCAGGATCTCGCCGTCCTCCAGGGCCAGCGCCTCGACGTCGAGCGCGTTCAGGTAGGTCAGGTAGAGCGGCTTCATCTCAATCTCCCGCGAAGACGGGACGCTCCTTGGCGACGAACGCCCGGTAGGCCCGCCCGAAATCCCGCGTGCCCATGCACAGCGCCTGCGCCTGCGCCTCCGCCTCGATGGCGGCGTCGACGCCCATGTCCCACTCGGCATGGAGGCACGCCTTCGTCATCGCATGCGCGAAGGTGGGGCCCTCGGCCAAGCTGCGGGCCAGCGCCTGCGCGTCGGCCAGCACGGCCCCGGGCTCGACGAGCCGGTTGTAGAAGCCCCAGCGCTCCCCCTCCTCGGCCGTCATGGTGCGGCCCGTGAAGAGGAGCTCCGACGCGCGGCCCTGGCCGATGATGCGGGGCAGGATGGCGCAGGCGCCCATGTCGGCCCCCGCGAGGCCGACGCGGACGAACAGGAAGGCCGTCTTCGTCCGGGAGGTCGCGAACCGCAGGTCGGAGGCCATGGCCAGGATGGCGCCCGCGCCCGCGCAGATCCCGTCCACGGCCGCCACGATCGGCTGGGGGGCGGCCCGCATCGCCTTCACGAGGTCGCCCGTCATGCGCGTGAAGCGCAGCAGCCCACCGACGTCGCCGGCCTCCTGCAGGCGGACGAGCGGCCCGATGATGTCGTGGACGTCGCCGCCGGAGCAGAAATTGCCCCCGGCTCCCGTGATCACGATCGTCTTCACGTCCGCCCGGTGGACGAGGCCGCGAAAAAAATCGCGCAGCTCGGCATACGAATCGAGCGTAAGGGGGTTCTTACGCTCGGGACGGTCCAGGGTGATCGTCCCGACCCCGTCGAGGAGGCTCCAGCCGAAGTGCTGCGGCACACCGCGATGGTCCAGGTCGTCGGGCATTCGAGAGATCCTCCGGGAGAGCCTCCGATAGCCGGCCCGTCGGGCTCGTGCCACCTCCGGCGACGTCCCGTCATCGAGCGCCGAGGTTAACGCAGTGCACAAGACCACTGTTGCGTTGCAACCAAAGTCGGGCGACAAGCGTATTCGTGCCGGGCGAGGTGAGAGCATGGCAGCCAGAACGTTCGTGGACGTGAACCGTCCCGCCACAGCTGCAGAGCATAGACTTCCGGCCTTCGTCGAACTGGCTGCACCCGCGCTCGATGGCGTCGTCACCATCGTCGTCGGCCTCCTGTCCGGCATGATCTACTCGCGATTGAGCGGACTCGGCGTCGACATCACGATGCTGTTCGGCGTCGCGGCCATGCAGGCCGTCATCTTCACCATGATCATGCGCGGCTGGGGCCTCTACGAGACCCGCCACATCCTCTCGCTCGAGCGACAGCTGCGCTCGGCGATCGCGGCCTGGTTCCTGGCGATCGCGACCATCCTTTCCTTCGTCTTCCTGCTGAAGGCGGGCCACGACTTCTCGCGCGGATCGATCGTGATGCTGGCCCTGTGCGGCCTCGGCGCGGTGCTCGGCCACCGGCTCGCCTGGCGGGCCGCGCTGTCGCGGGCGGTGGGCGCCGGCCTGCTCCGCCGTCGCTCGGCCTCGGTGCTGAGCCTCGTTCCCCTGACGGCGGCCACCCGCCAAATCCGGTCGCTGCGCTATGCGGGCATCGACGTCGCGCGGCGATTCGAGATCCCGGCCGATGCCGAGAACCGGGCGGAGTTCCTGCGGGAGGCCGTGAACCGGCTGCGCGAGGACGATGCGGACGAGGTGGTGCTGGTCGGCGGCGCCGATCAGGTCGGCGAGATCGCCGAGGTTCTGTCCCACCTGCGCATGCTGCCGATTCCCGTCCGCTTCCTGCCCGACGGTCCGCTGTCGAGCCTCGTGCGGCAGCCCGTGAAGGGTCTCGGCGGCTACGCCCTGGTCGACCTGAAGCGCGAGCCGCTGGCCCCGATGGAGCGCGCCGCGAAGCGCGTCCTCGACATCGCGGTCGCGGCCTCGGCGCTGCTGATGGCGGCGCCGCTCCTCTGCATCGCGATGGCGGCCATCAAGCTGGATACGCCGGGCCCGGTGCTGTTCAAGCAGAACCGCCGCGGCTTCAACGGCCGGACCTTCCGGATCCTCAAGCTCCGCACGATGAGCTGCATGGAGGACGGCACGGGCATCGTCCAGGCGCGCCGGCACGATCCGCGGGTCACGCGCGTCGGCCAGTGGCTGCGCCGCACGAGCATCGACGAGCTGCCGCAGCTCTGGAACGTGCTGCGCGGCGAGATGTCGGTGGTCGGCCCCCGGCCCCACGCCGTCGCCCACGACAACCTCTACGACCCGATCATCGAGAACTACGCGTTCCGCCAGCACGTGAAGCCGGGCCTGACCGGCTGGGCGCAGGTGAACGGCCACCGAGGCGAGACGCCGGAGGTGGCCATGATGGCCGCCCGCGTCGAGCACGACATCTGGTACGTCAACAACTGGTCCTTCGTCCTGGACCTCCGCATCCTCTTCCTGACGGCCACGCGGCTCCTCGCCAAGACGGCCTACTGACGGGATCCGCCCCCGAGCCGGTTGCACCGCACACGCGGTCCGGCTAGAGACGCGCACCACCGCGAGCGACCCGTCCGGACCCAGATCCGACCGGCCGCCTGCGGTCCGGAGGGGTGGCCGAGTGGTTGAAGGCGCACGCCTGGAAAGTGTGTATACCGGAAACGGTATCGCGGGTTCGAATCCCGCTCCCTCCGCCAAATACCGTTCCCTTTCTGTTCCGATGAGTCCTATAACCCCTTGATCCCGCGAGGGGCCGCCCCTCTCGATAGGCCCAGGCCGTCCCGATCAATCCCGCGCTAGCTGCGGAAAATCCGGGACCAAAGCCGGGTATCGGCCCGGCGCCGAGGGGGTATCGGGGTATCGGGATGTTGACAGACGTTCAGATCAGGAAGGCGAAGCCGGCCGAGAAGGCCCAGAAGCTAGCGGACGGCGGCGGGCTGCACCTCTTCATCAGCCCGACCGACGGCAAACTCTGGCGCTACCGCTACGGCTTCGGAGGCAAGGAGAAGCTACTTTCGCTAGGGGCCTATCCGGACCTGACCCTCGCCCAGGCTCGAGCAGCTCGTGACGAGGCCAAGGCGACGCTCCGGGCCGGCAAGGATCCGGCCGTCGTCAAGCGCCAGCGCAAGATCGCGGCGACACGCGAGGCCGCCGACACCTTCGAGGTCATCGCTCGGGAGTGGCACGACGTGCAGCGCGGCCGCTGGGCGACGAAGCATGCCGAGGACGTCATGATCAGCCTGGAGCGCGACGTCTTTCCCGCGCTTGGCCGCACGCCCATGCGGGACATTACCGCTCCTGACGTCCTCGCCCTCTTGCGATCGGTCGAGCGCCGCGGCGCAGGCGAAACGGCTAGGCGCATCCGGCAGCGCATCTCGGCCGTCGCCTGCTACGCGATCGCGACGGGCCGGGGCACGGCTGATCCGGCGGCCGCGATGCGGACGAT
>JAEUAC010000459.1 GCA_019695455.1 Methylorubrum extorquens
CGGGTTCGGTTCGCGTCGCGGAAGCATTCGATGTCATTGGTCGCATACGGGACGGCTTCGGCCTGCCCGAAGCTATGGGCAGCTCAGCTCTTCCCCTCGGTCAAGCTGAAGATGTTGGGGTCGGACCAGCATGTCATTGATGCGACCCGTCAGCGCCTGCATGGTGAAGCGCTTTGTCAGGAGTTCCACGCCCGGCTCCAGCGCATCTCCTCCCACGGCCGCCGGTTTCACCAAGTCCGTGACGAACAGCGCCGTGAGGATCGCGTGCCGGAGCCTCGCCGCCTCCGCGAGTCGGCGCCCGTGCACGCGCCGGACAGGCCTACGTCGGCGTTGCACTCACGAGCGCCAAGCCAGACCATCTCGTCGCGACTACCCCACTCCGGCGATGACAAACGAGCACGACGGCGGAATAAAGTCATTGCTATTTTATGTAGCATAATCCGAGGAGGTTGTGGCCGCCCGCCGCCGCGATCTCGAGCACGCGCTTGGCGCCCTCCTGGCCCCGGATGTCGCGCAGGTCAGGCAGGGAGCCGGCGGCCGGCGCGACCGCCGGCTCGGGCCGGGCCATCACCTGCTCGCCCTTGAAGTGGTTGGCGAGCTGGATGAGCGAGCGGGGGGCCAGGATGTCGAGGTCGCGCGAGGCCCAGGCCGCCTCCGCGCCGCAGGCCGCCGGGCAGATCAGGCCCGTGCCGCGGGCGTTGGCCGCGATGGCGGCCGGCAGCACGCCCGCGACGGGCGAGACGGAGCCGTCCAGCGCGAGCTCGCCCAGCACGGTGTAGCCGGCCAGCGCGTCGGCCGGGATCGCCCCGATGGCCGCCATGATGCCGAGCGCGATCGGCAGGTCGAAATGCGACCCCTCCTTCGGCAGGTCCGCCGGCGCGAGATTGACCGTGATGCGCTTGGCGGGCAGCGCCAGCCCGGAGGCGAGGAGCGCCGACCGCACCCGCTCGCGGCTCTCGGCCACGGCCTTGTCCGGCAGGCCGACCAGCATGAAGACGACGTTGCCGGGAGAGATCTGGACCTGGACGTCGACGGCGCGGCCCTCGACGCCATCGAAGGCGAGCGTCGCGACGCGCGTGACCATCCACAATCCCCGGTACCGCCGGATTGTATCCGGCCGTACCGAGAGGTCAAGAACAGGAGGGGAACGCCGCCTAGGTGAGGAGCGACACCACCCAGCGGACCTGATGGCGGAACAGGATCAGGCACCCGGCCGCCACGATGGTCGCCGTGATGGCGAACAGGACGAGGCGCTTCGAGGGCTGGCTCTCGTCCGGATCGAGGGACATCGTGCGCTCGCGCAGGATCTCGGCCGCGAGGGCCAGCGTCCGCGGATCGGCCGGGCCGAGCGCACTCTCCGCCGCGAACCGATGGTGGTCGGGCATGGGGCGTTGCAGGGAGGGACGCGACATGGCCCGTTCTTGCGTCGTGAACCGTGAAGGATCGATGCCGCCCCTTCATGCGGGCGAACGTGCCGTTTCGCAAGCCGGCGATTGCGCGGTTCCGGCTTGCGGCGCACCCGCCCGCGTCGCCATGTCGGGCCTCGACGGGAGGACGCCATGCAGCTCACGGGCATCCATCATCTGACGGCCATCACGGCCGAGGCGGCCGAGAACCACGCCTTCTACACCCGCGTGCTCGGCATGCGGCTCGTGAAGAAGACCGTGAACCAGGACGACGTGTCCGCCTATCACCTCTTCTACGCCGACGGCCTCGCGAGCCCCGGCTCCGACCTCACCTTCTTCGACTGGCCGGCGGCGCGGGAGACGCGCGGCACGCGCTCGATCGCCCGCACGGCGCTCCGCGTCGCCGGGCCCGGCATCCTCGACCGGTGGGCCGAGCGCCTTCGGGCCGCCGGGATCGCGCCCGGCCCGGTCGCGGAGCGCGACGGGCGGGCGGTGCTCGATTTCGAGGACCCGGAGGGCCAGCGCCTCACGCTGGTCGACGACGGCGGCGCCGGCGGGTCGTATCCCTGGGAGCGCTCGCCCGTGCCGGCCGCCGACCAGATCCGCGGCCTCGGGCCGATCACGCTCGACGTCCCGGACCTCTCCGGCACGAACGCCGTCCTGACGCAGCTCCTCGCCATGAGGCCGGCCCGGGACTTCACGGAGGGCGGGCTGACGACCCACGTCTACGAGATGGGGCCGGGCGGACCGGCGGCGGAGCTGCACGTCCGGGTGGATCCCGCGGCCGCGCCGGCCCGGCAGGGCGCCGGCGGCGTGCACCACGTCGCCTTCCGGGTGCCGGACGCGGAATACGAGGCCTGGGCCGACCGGCTGCAGCGCGTCCGCATGCCGTCCAGCGGGCCGGTCGACCGATACTACTTCCGCTCGCTCTACTTCCGCGAGCCGAACGGCATCCTGTTCGAGATCGCGACCGACGGCCCGGGCTTCGCGGCCGACGAGCCGATGGACGCCCTCGGCGAGACGCTGGCGCTCCCGCCCTTCCTGGAGCCCCGGCGCGCCGCGATCGAGGCCGGCCTGAAGCCGCTCTCGACCTGATCGCGACGCCTCGCCCCGACGCGCCTCACGCGGGCGTGACCGGGCCCGCGTTGCCCCTGGCCCGCCGCCTCCCTACATAAGGGAACAATCAGCGAACGGGCAGGATGGACGAGACAGTCGCCAGGAAGCTCCGCGTCTTGGCGGATGCGGCCAAGTACGACGCGTCCTGCGCGTCCTCGGGAGCGCCGAAGCGCTCGGCCGACAAGACCGGCATCGGCTCGACCAACTCGATCGGCATCTGCCATTCCTACACGCCCGACGGGCGCTGCGTGTCGCTCCTGAAGGTGCTGCTGACGAACTACTGCCTGTTCGACTGCGCCTATTGCATCAACCGGCGCTCGTCCAACGTCGAGCGGGCCCGGTTCTCCGTGCGGGAGATCGTCGACCTCACGCTCGCCTTCTACAAGCGCAACTACATCGAGGGCCTGTTCCTCTCCTCCGGCATCATCCGGTCGCCCGACTACACGATGGAGCAGCTGGTCCTCGTCGCGAAGACGCTCCGTCAGGACCGCGGCTATCGCGGCTACATCCACCTGAAGACCATTCCCGAGGCCTCGCCCTGGCTGATCGAGCAGGCCGGGCTGTGGGCGGACCGGCTGTCCGTGAACCTGGAGCTGCCGACGGACGCGGCGCTCACGGCCTTCGCGCCCGAGAAGCGCGGTTCGACCATCCGGGCCGCCATGGGGCAGATGAGCGAGCGCATCGCGGAGGCGAAGGAGGAGCGCCGCTCCTTCTCGCCGGCCGGACAGTCGACGCAGCTCATCGTCGGCGCGGATTCGGCCTCGGACGAGGACGTGCTGCGCACCTCCGCCGGTCTCTACAGCTCCTATGGGCTCCGGCGCGTCTACTACTCGGCCTTCAGCCCCATCCCGGATTCGACGGCCAAGCTGCCGAGCCAGTCTCCCCCGCTCCAGCGCGAGAACCGGCTCTACCAGGCCGATTGGCTCTTGCGGCATTACGGGTTCGACGTGGACGAGATCGCGGCCTCGTCCGACGGCGGCATGCTGGACCTCGGCATCGACCCGAAGCTCGCCTGGGCGCTGAAGAACCGCCACCGCTTTCCCGTCGACGTGAACGCGGGGGAGCGCGAGATGCTGCTGCGCATCCCGGGCATCGGCAAGCGGGCCGTGGACAAGATCCTGGCCGCTCGGCGCCACACGAGCCTGCGCCTCGAGGACGTGAAGCGGCTGTCGGGCTCCGTCCGGCGCGCCCTGCCCTTCATGATCGCGGTCGACCACCATCCGGGACGCTCGATCGACCGGGTGGACCTGCGCGCCCGGATCGCGCCGCCGCCGGCCGAGCAGATGAGCCTGTTCTGATGCCCCGGCAGGTCGACCTCGCCCGGGGCGCCGACCTCGACGGGTTCCGCCGCGCCGCCCGGGCGCTCGTCGCGGCGGGCGTGGCGCCGACCGACGTGGTCTGGAACGCCGACAGCGAGGGGCTGTTCGCGCCCGAGGACCTGGGCGACGCGCCGCCGCTCAGCCTGCCGCGCGCGCTCGCGACCATCGTCTCGGAGGCGGTGCCGCATTCCGATCCCGAACGCTACGCGCTCCTCTACGACCTCGTCTGGCGGGTGACGCACGGGGCGCGCGAGGTCGTCGAGATCGCGAGCGACCCGGTCGTCGCGCGGCTGCACGGGATGCAGAAATCGGTCCGGCGCGACATCCACAAGATGCACGCCTACCTGCGCTTCCGCTCCCTCGGGCCGTCGGCGCCCGGCGAGCCGGAGCGCTTCGCGGCCTGGTTCGAGCCGGACCACTGGATCCTGGAGGCCGCGATCCCGTTCTTCGTCGAGCGCTTCCGGGCCATGCGGTGGACGATCGTCACGCCGAAGGGCTCCGCCCATTGGGACGGCGACCGCCAGACCTTCGGGCCGCCGGGCACGCGGGCCGACGTGCCCGGCAGCGACGGCTTCGAGGCGGGCTGGACGGGCTACTACGAATCGACCTTCAACCCGGCCCGCACCAACCCGAAGCTGATGCGCCAGCACATGGCGAAGAAGTACTGGCACAATATGCCGGAGGCGGCCGCCATCCCGGCCCTGATCCGATCGGCGTCGTCCCGCGTCGACGCCATGGTGGAGGCACCCCCCACGATGTCCCTGAAACGCGAGCCCCAGGGCGCCCTCGCGGCCATGATGGAGGGCGGCGCGCCCGAGACCCTCGAGGCCCTGAACGCCATCATCCGAAAGTCCGGCCCGCTCGTGCCGGGCGCCACCCAGGCGGTCGTGGGCGAAGGGCCCGCCAACGCGTCGGTCGTCTTCGTGGGCGAGCAGCCGGGCGACGAGGAGGACCTGAAGGGCCGCCCCTTCGTCGGGCCGGCGGGCCGCCTGCTCGACCGGGCCTTCGGCGAGGCCGGGATCGAGCGGCGGGACGTCTACCTGACGAATGCCGTGAAGCACTTCAAGTTCGAGCAGCGCGGCAAGCGGCGCGTCCATTCCAAGCCGACTGCCGGCGAGGTGAGCCATTACCGCTGGTGGCTCCTGAAGGAGCTCGAGCTGATCGAGCCGAAGCTCGTCGTGGCGCTCGGCGGCACGGCCGTGCTGGCTTTGACGGGCAAGCAGGTCCCCATCACGCGGGCGCGCGGCCCGGCGACCCTGCTCGAGGATTTCGCCGGCTACATCACGGTGCATCCCTCCTACCTCCTCCGCCTTCCGGACGAGGACGCGAAGGCGGCCGCCTACGCGACCTTCGTCGACGACCTGCGGCGGGTGCGGGAGATCGGCGGGGCGACCCGGCGCGGGGCCGTGCCGGCGTGAGCCGCGGCCGGCCGGCTCACGCCTCCGGCGCGCCGAGGCGGACGCGGTTGCGCCCCTCGGACTTCGCCTCGTAGAGCGCCGCGTCGGCGCGCCTGACGGCCGGGTCGAGCCGGTCCTCGCCGGCCGGGATCGCCGTCGCGCCGATGCTGACGGTCACGTCCAGGGGTCTCCCGTCGAGGTCGAACGGCGTCTCCTCGACCGATCGCCGGAACCGCTCCGCCAGGCGGAGCGCCTCCGCCAGCGGCGTGTCGGGCAGGACGATCAGGAACTCCTCCCCGCCCCATCGCCCGACGATGTCGGTGCGGCGCCGGAACGTCCCGGAGAGGCGCGTCGCGAACTGCCGCAGCACGGCGTCGCCGGCCTCGTGGCCGTGGGTGTCGTTGATGGCCTTGAAGCGATCGATGTCGCAGACGAGCACGGCGGCCGTCCGATGGAGGGACGCCGGCAGGCGCGTCAGCCGTTCGGCCAGGATGCCGATGCCGCGGCGGTTGACGAGCCCCGTCAGCGGGTCGGTGAGCGCCAGCCGCTCGACCTGCGAATGGGCCCGCTCGCCCGCCATGGCGAGCAGCCCGATATAGATGAGGACGCTCAGCGCCTGATCGGCCACGAGCGAGTACGAGACGTTGTCGACGCCGAGCACCCGCTCGGGAGCGGCCACGGCGATGACGGAGGTCGCCAGGAACAGGAGCAGGAACACCGACAGGGCGGTGCCGACGAGGTAGCGCGAGACGAGCCGCGTGCGGTCGCGCGTGGTGAACAGGGTGCGCAGCACCTGGACCATGACGGCGCTGAGGCACAGGAACATGCCCGCCATGGCGAAGCGGCCGTCCGGCCAGACCAGCGAGAGGCCCGCATAGGTTGCGGCCGTCCCCGCCACGCAGACGATCTGGACGCGCCAGATGGGCCGGTAGCCGTCGAAGCTGCGCAGTCCGCTCCAGAGGAGGGCGAGGCTGGTCGCAAAGATCCCGTAGACGACCGCCCCCATGCCCGGCGGCAGGAACGTCACGCGCTGGTCGAGGAAGGTCATCGACAGTCCGATCATCGAACATGCGATGCTTCCGGCCCAATGATACAGGTACGTGTCTGGATGGCGCCGCAGCGCCAAGACGACGAACATGACGATGTACGACAAGCGAGCGAGGATCGCGGCAAGCAGTAGCGTGTTGATTTCGAGAGCGACCATCGCGCCGACCCGTTCGGCAGAGGATAGCCGCACGGCCATTGTCGCAGGAGGCCGTTACTTCATCGCCAATACGCGAGCGGCCCGTCGTCAGCCGTAGCGGTGCAGGTCGCCGCCGTGGCGCTTCAGCCAGATCTCCGCCTCGTCCGTCGCGGGGCAGATCGTGCGGACGAGGCGCCAGAAGCGCTGCGAATGATTCATCTCCCTGAGATGCGCCACCTCGTGCGCCGCCAGGTAGTCGAGCACGAGCGGCGGCGCCATGACGAGGCGCCAGGAGAAGCTCAGCGTCCCGGTCGACGAGCAGGAGTCCCAGCGCGAGCGCGTGTCCCGGAACGCGACGCGCCCCGCCTTGGCGCCGAGCGCCGCCGCGTGCCGCCCGACCGCCTCCCGCAGGTCCCGCCCGGCCTCGGCCGCGAGATGGCGGCGCAGGCGGCCCGGCAGGGTGGCGGGATCGCCCGCGATCGACAGGAGCGGCGTCCCGGCCGCGTCGCGCTCCAGCCGGACCGGGCCGCGGGTGCCGTCCCGCAGGACGATCCGGTGCGGCACGCCCCGGATGGGGACCAGGGCGCCCGGCTCGAACACGATGGGGCGCGGCAGGCGGGCCAGCCGCAGCGCGATCCAGCCGGCCTGCGCGGTCGCGAACCGCTCGAGGCTCGCCAGCGAGGCGTGCGGCGGGGCGGTCAGCGTGATGAGGTCCGGGCCCGAGACCCGCAGCGTCAGCCGCCGCGCGCCCGTCCGGCGCCGGATGGCGACCGGGAAGGTGCGGCCCTCGTGCGCGATCGCGATCGTCGCCGGGTCGGCGGGCGCGGCGCGGCGGAACAGCCTGAGCATGGCCGAGGCGAGGCCCCGTCCCGTCCGGCCGTCAGCCTGTCCGGCCCGGGCCCGGCGCGGGGT
>JAEUAC010000183.1 GCA_019695455.1 Methylorubrum extorquens
ACCGCGACCGGCGCGGCCTCCGCCTCTGCCGCCACGGCGCCGGCCCGGGCGAGGAGCGCCCCGCGGGCGCCGCGGGTCAGGACCACGTCCGTTCCCGAGACCGACAGGGCGCTCGCGCAGGCCGCCGGGTCGTCCGAGGCGGTGCCGAGCAGCGTCGCGGCGGCGCGGGCCTCGTGCTCGTTGACGACCAGGACGTCCGCGGCTGCGAGGATCGCCGCGCAGCCGTCGCGGTCGAGGTCGGCCGTCGCGGGCGCGAGGTTCCAGACGACGCGGGCGCCGGCGGCGCGGGCGGCCCGCGCGACGCCCACGCCCGCGGCGAGCGGCACCTCCATGTGCAGGACGAGCACGTCGCCCGGCGCGAAGGCCCGCGTCAGGTCGGCGGCCGCGACGGCCGCGTTCGCCCCGCTCGCGACCGTGATGGCGTTCTCGCCGCTCCCGTCGACGGCGATGAAGGCGCATCCGGTCGGATCGGGCCCGGGCCGCACGCACGAGACGTCGATCCCCTCGCGGGCGAGGTTGTCCCGCGCGGCCCGCCCGAAGGCGTCGTCGCCGACCCGGCCCGCCATGAGGACGGGCAGGCCGCCGCCCGCGCGGGCCGCGGCGACGGCCTGGTTCGCGCCCTTGCCGCCTTGCAGCGTCGCGTAGCTCCGCGCGAGCACGGTCTCGCCCGGCCGCGCGATCGCGGCGACGCGGCAGACGAGGTCGACGTTGATCGAGCCGAAGACGACGATCACGGCCGTCTCAGCCTTCGGAATCCATCTGGTGGAGCTTCTCGACCCGGCGGCGGAAATCCTCGTCGGTCGAGAACTCGGCCTCGAGGAAGGACGTGATGAGGTCGTTCGCGAGCCAGGGGCCCACGATCTTCGCCCCGATGCACATGACGTTGACGTCGTCGTGCTCCACCGACTGGTGGGCCGAATGGATGTCGTGGCAGACGGCAGCCCGGATGCCCTTCATCTTGTTGGCCGCGATCGACGCGCCGACGCCCGTGCCGCAGACCATGATGCCGCGCTCGGCCTCGCCGCCCCGGATCGCGGCCGCGACCTTGCGGGCGACGTCCGGGAAGTCGACCGGCTGGTCGTCGAACGAGCCGACGTCGACGATCTCGTGTCCGAGCCCCGTCAGGTGCTCCACGACGGAGCCCTTGAGGCTCCAGCCCGCATGGTCCGAACCAATCACCAATCGCATGTCGTCGTCCTGTCTCGTGGAAGGGCAGGACCCGCGCCGGCGTCCGGCGCGGGTCGTCGTGGGGCGGTTCAGCCGCGCATGGAATCCGGCAGGGCGGAGCCGTGGAACCTCTCGTAGATCGCGTTCAGCTTGCCGTTCTTCAGGTTCGTCGCGATCCACTCGTTCAGCTTCTCGACGAGCCGCGGCTCGCCCTGCTTCACGCCCATGGCGAGGTCGAAGGTCGTGATCGTGACCTTCGGCTCGAAGGCGCGGGCCGGGTTCTTGACGCCGATCTGGTTGACGATGGTGGCCGAGGTCGCGATGCAATCCGCCTGGCCGGACACGGCCGCCGTCACCATGGTGGCGTCGTCGTCGAACCGCGCGATGCGCAGGTCGCGATCCTTCATGTTGGTCAGCGTCGTGTCCTGCGTGGTGCCGCGGGAGACCGCGATCGGCTTGCCCTTCAGGTCCGGCCAGTCCTTCACGGGCAGCGACTTCAGGCAGCCGACGACCGATTGCAGCGCCGCGTAGGCCTTGGTGAAGTCGATGACCTTGGCGCGCTCGGGCGTGACCGACAGCGTCGAGACGATGAGGTCCGCCTTGCCGGTCTGGACGTTCGGGATGCGGGTGGCGCCCGTGGTCTGCACGAATTCGAGCTCGAGGCCCCAATCCTTGGCGAGGAGCTGCGCCGTCTCGACGTCCGAGCCGGTCGGCTTCATCTGCCCGTCGACCATGCCGGAGGGCGGGATGGCGAGATCGGTCGCGATCCGGATCTTCTTGGCCTTCATGATGTCGTCGAGGAGGTCGGCCCGGGCCGGACCGGCGACGCCCGCGACGGCGACGGCGACGGCCGCGACGGTCGCCAAGAGGCTGAGCTTGTTCATGGTTGTTTCTCTCCCTGGTTGAACGCTAGAGGCCCGATCCGACGAACTGCGCGAGTTCCGGCGTCGCCGGGGCGGACAGGATGGCCGGCGGCCCGATCTCGTGCACGCGGCCGCGATGCATGAAGACGACCTGGTCGGCGATGCCGCGCGCGAAGGCCATCTCGTGCGTGACGAGGACCATGGTCATGCCGTCGGCGGCGAGCCGCTCGATCGTCCGCAGCACCTCGCCCGTCAGCTCGGGATCGAGCGCGGACGTGACCTCGTCGAACAGCATCACCTTGGGCTGCATGGCGAGCGAGCGCGCGATGGCGCCCCGCTGCTGCTGGCCGCCGGAGAGCTGCTCCGGGTAGGCGTGCAGCTTGTCCTCGAGCCCCACCTGCGCCAGCACGCGCCGGGCGAGCGCCTTCGCGTCCGCCTTCGGCATCCGCTTCACGGCCGTCGGCGCCAGGATGATGTTCTCCTCGACCGTGAGGTGCGGGAAGAGGTTGTAGCTCTGGAACACGATGCCGACGTCGAGCCGCAGCGCCCGCAGGTCGAGCCCGGGATCGTCGACGCGATGCCCGCAGACCCGGATGGTGCCGGAATCGATGCGCTCGAACCGGTCGATGCACCGGAGCGCGGTCGACTTGCCCGAGCCCGAGCGCCCCACGATCACGGTCACGCCGCCGCGCCGGACGGAGAAGGACACCCCGTCGAGCACGAGGTTCTCCCCGAAGCTCTTGCGGACGTCGACGAGCGAGACGACCGGGTCGGTCGGGGCGGCGGGTCCTGGCGGCATGGTGGGGGTCGGGCTCATG
>JAEUAC010000023.1 GCA_019695455.1 Methylorubrum extorquens
ACTCGTCGCCGCCCTCCGCCGGCCGGTGCGGCAGGCCGAGCGCGTCCCAGCGCGCCGATTGCCGGTCGATGAGGCCCTGGAACTCCGCCGTGCCGGCGGGATCGTCCGGCAGCGCGAACTCGACCAGCGTCGCGAGAAGCTCCGGATGGTTGCCCGCGCAATGGTAGCATTCGCGGTTGTTCTCGATGACGAGCTTCCAGTTCGCCTCCTCGACGATGGTGGTCGCGGCCGCGACCTTGGTGCGCTCGGGCGCGTGGGGGGCGATGAAGGGCGTCACGGCCGCCCGGAACCGCGACAGGTCCGGCGGCGCCTCGGCCAGCGAGACGTAGACCAGGCCGCAGATCACCTCGACGGCGACGGGCGCGAGGCCGTAGCCGCTCCGGTCGAACTCCTTCGGCATCTGGCGCGCGCCGCGCAGCGCGCCGTCGAGGCCGTAGGTCCATTGGTGATAGGGGCAGACGAGCACGGAGGCGCGGCCGTGCTCGGCCGTGCAGATGCGCGAGCCGCGGTGCCGGCACGTGTTGTGGAAGGCCCGCACGCCCCCGTCCCGGTCCCGCAGCACGATCACGGAGCTGCGCCCGATCTCCAGGGTCAGGTACTCCCCCGGCCGGCGGATCTCGCAGGCGTTGCAGGCGAACAGCCACTCCGTCTCGAACACGGCGGCGAGGTCGGCCTCGTAGACGTCGGAATCGACGTAGAAGGCCTGCGGCAGGCTGAAGCCGGAGCGGCGTTCGGCCAGGAGGCCGGCGAGGCGGGCGTGGTCCATCATCGGTGTCCGCGGCGTTGGACGGGAGCGCGCCGACGCTGCGCCCCGGCGGCGCGCTCCGCCCCGTCCTTTTCGACGACCGCGATCACGAAAGCGACGCCGCTTGCCTGAGCGGCCGCGTCGGGCTTCTATGTCGCATTCCCGCCTCCGAGGCGGTTTCGCGACATCGGGCGGGTGGCCATGGCGACGACGACGATCCGCGCGCGCGAACCGGACGGGCCCCGCGTGTTCGTCGTGCTGCTCGTCCCCGGCCTGTCCCTCATGAGCCTCGCCTGCGCGATCGAGCCGCTGCGGTCCCTGAACCGGCTTCTGGACAGGCCCGCCTACGAGTGGCGCCTCGCCTCCGTGTCGGGCGACCCCGTGGAGGCGTCGAACGGCATCCCGCTGCCGACGATGCCGCTCGCCGAGGCGCTCGTCGGGGCGGACACGCTTCTCGTCTGCGGCGGCCTGCGGATCCGCGCGCCGGACGAGCGCCAGATCCTGTCGGCGCTGCGCAAGGCCGTCCGGGCCGGCGTCACGCTCGGCTCGCTCTCCACCGGGGCGTACCTCCTGGCCCGGGCGGGGCTCCTCGACGGCTATCGCTGCACGATCCACTGGGAGAACCGCGCCGCGTTCATCGAACAGTTCCCGGAGGTCGTCTGCACGGGCAAGATCTACGAGATCGACCGCGACCGGCTGACCTGCTCGGGCGGCACGGCCGGCATCGACATGATGCTGCAGATCGTGGCCTGCGAGCACGGCGAGGAATGGGCGCAGCGGGTCGCGAACCAGTTCCACCACGAGCGCATCCGCGACCGGCGCGAGGACCAGCGCGGCGGCCGGCTCGAGCACGTGGCCGGCCTGCCGGTCTCCGTCCGCACGGCGATCGGCCTCATGCTGCGCCACATCGAGGAGCCGCTCTCCATCGCCGAGCTCGCGCGCCGGATCGGCCTCTCGCCGCGGCAGCTGGAGCGGCTGTTCCTGCGCTTCGAGGGCGTGACGCCGGCCCGCTACTACCTGTCGGTGCGGATCGACCGGGCCCGCGAGCTGCTGCTCTACTCGGACCGCTCGATCATCGACGTCGCGGTCGCGGCCGGGTTCACGTCCACGTCGCACTTCTCGCACTGGTTCAAGCGGCTGCAGGGCGTCCGGCCGTCCGAGCTCCGCAGCCGCCCGCTCGCCGCCCTGGCGGGCGCCGGCGACGCGCGCGCTTAAGGTCCGGGCAATACATCCAGCCTATTCCGGGAGCATCGCTGCAAGGATAGGCGGTCGAGAGGGCAGGTCGAGACCTCCAGATCGATGCCGGAACGGAGGTTCGTCATGAGGATGCAAGACGTGTCCCACCCTTCGACCCTGGCCTATATTTCAGATCAACAGCAGTCGGATCAAGTCGAGCTGGACGTCTCCTGGGTGGAGGCGCCCGGAATCGGACAGGTCGCGAACGCCCCCGCCGGCACCGACGATCATCGTCTTACAGACGGCGAGGCAATCTCCGCAGCATTCCGGGCGACGATCGACACCAACCATTGGACTTCGACTGATGGTCGTCTGGTGGGCGAGCCTGCTCCCTCGATGCCACGGGACGCCGCGTCCCGGCCCGGCGCGGGCGCCGCGGCCGGGGACGCCGCCCGCGTCGGGTGGCTG
>JAEUAC010000302.1 GCA_019695455.1 Methylorubrum extorquens
TGGCCCATCGTCTCGATGACGTGGTTGACCTGATGCGTCGTCTTCTCGCCGAGCTGCAGCACGACGACGCCCGTGAGCACCGAGACGAGCAGCACCTGGAGGAGGTCGCCCCCCGCGAAGGCGTCGAAGAAGCTCTTCGGCACGAGGCCCAGGATGTGGGCGACGAACGAGTCCTTCTCGGCCGCTGCCGCGTAGGTGGCCACCGCCTTCGGATCGAGCGAGGCGACGTTCGCGCCGAAGCCGCGGCCCGGCTGGACGATTTCGCCGACGAGCACGCCGACGAGGAGCGCCAGCGTCGAGACGACCTCGAAATAGACGAGCGCCTTCAGGCCCACGCGGCCGACCTTCTTCAGGTCGCCCATGGACGCGATGCCGTGCACGATGGTGCAGAAGATCACGGGCGCGATCATCATCTTGATGAGCGCGATGAAGACGTCGCCCAGCCACTTCATCGATTTGGCGACGTCCGGCTTCAGCCAGCCGAGCAGGATGCCGAGCGCGATGGCGATCAGGACCTGGACGTAGAGCTGGCGGTACCAGGGAATCCGGACCGGCCGGGGCGCCGCGATCGTGCCGTCCATACTGTCCTCCCGGTTCGCTGTTCGTCGCAGCCGGTCGGCATCCAGAACGCGCGATCCGCTCCGAACGCAAGAGGCCGCTTCACGCCCGCCCGCGTCTCCCGCCTCGATTTCGGGTGGCCGGGCATGATATCGCATCGCACCATGACCCGGCAGGACGATGGGCCGGGCAGGAGAACCCGTCATGACGCTCAAGGGACGCAAGGCCGTGGTCACGGGGTCGACCAGCGGCATCGGGCTCGCCTATGCGCGCGCCTTCGCGCAGGAAGGCGCGGACGTGATGATCAACGGCTTCGGCGAGGCCGGCGCCATCGAGGCGGAGCGCGCCAGGATCGAGGCCGATTTCGGCGTGAAGGCCGTCTATTCGGCCGCCGACATGACCAAGCCGGACCAGATCGCCGCCATGGTGGCCGAGGCGGAGACGACGTTCGGGGCGCTCGACATCCTGGTCAACAATGCCGGCATCCAGCACGTCTCGCCGATCGAGGACTTCCCGCCCGAGAAGTGGGACATGATCCTCGCCATCAACCTGTCGGCGGCGTTCCACGCCATGCGGGCGGCCATCCCGGGCATGAAGAGCCGCGGCTGGGGCCGCATCATCTCCACGGCCTCGGCCCACTCGCTCGTCGCCTCGCCCTTCAAGTCCGCCTACGTGTCGGCCAAGCACGCGATCGCGGGCCTCACCAAGACGGCCGCGCTCGAGCTCGCGACGCACAAGATCACCGTGAACTGCATCTCCCCCGGCTACGTCTGGACGCCGCTGGTCGAGAAGCAGATCCCCGACACCATGAAGGCGCGCGGCCTGACCAAGGAGCAGGTCATCCAGAACGTCATCCTGGAGGCGCAGCCGACCAAGGAGTTCGTGACCTCCGAGCAGGTCGCCGCCATCGCCGCGTTCCTGTGCTCCGACGCGGCCGCCCAGATCACGGGCGCCAACATCTCCATCGACGGCGGCTGGACGGCCGCGTGACCGGCCGCCCCGGGCCGTCCGGCCAGCTCCGCGGGCTCGCGGGCCCCAGGGCCGAGAAGACGATCTCGCTCGCCCTCCAGGGCGGCGGGGCGCACGGCGCCTACACGTGGGGCGTGCTCGATGCGCTGATCGAGGACGGCCGGCTCGCCTTCGAGGCGATCACGGGCGCGTCGGCCGGCGCCATGAACGCCGTCGTGATGGCGGACGGCTGGGTGGCCGGCGGTCCGGACGGCGCCCGCGCGGGGCTCGAGGCGTTCTGGCGCAAGGTCGCGCCGGACGGCGGGCTCTGCGAGGCCGAGCGACAGGTCTTCGAGGGCATCATCGGCTTCTGGACCGGCCCGGCCTCGCCCTTCGCGGCCTGGACCCGGCTCTTCCAGGGCCAGTTCAGCCCCTACGACAACCCGCTCGACATCAACCCGCTGCGCGACACGCTGAACGCCTGCGTCGATTTCGAGCGGCTGCGCCGGGCCGACATCCGCCTCTTCATCGGCGCGACCTCCGTCTGGACCGGCAAGATCAAGGTCTTCGAGACGCGGGAGCTCGATGCCGCCCACGTCATGGCGTCGGCCTGCCTCCCCACCATCTTCCGGGCGGTCGAGATCGACGGCGAGCCCTATTGGGACGGGGGCTATTCGGGCAATCCCGCGATCTTTCCCCTGTTCTACAACGCGCACGGCGACGACGTGCTGCTCGTCCAGATCAACCCGATCGAGCGCCGCTCCACGCCGACCGGCGCGGCCGAGATCCAGAACCGCCTGACCGAGATCAACTTCAACGCGGGGCTGCTGCGGGAACTGCGCGTGATCGACTTCGTCACGCGCCTGATCGACCAGGGGCAGATCTCGGACGCGGACTACAAGCGCGTCCTGATGCACCGCGTCGGCGGCGGCGAGGCGCTCGAGCACTTCACGGCGTCGTCGCGCATGCAGGCGGACTGGAGCTTCTTCCTGGAGCTACGGGATCTCGGCCGCACGGCCGCCCGGGACTGGCTCGCCGCGCATTACGACGACGTCGGCGAGCGATCCACGCTCGACCTGAAGGCCGCCTACGCGTGACGCGTCCGGGGCGGCGCCCGTGAGCCGGTTCCCGCCCGAGCGCATCGTCTGCCTCACGGAGGAGACGGTCGAGACGCTGTACCTCCTCGGCGAGGAGGACCGCATCGTCGGCGTCTCGGGCTACGCGGTCCGTCCGGCGAGGGTGCGGCGCGAGAAGCCGCGCGTCTCGGCCTTCACGTCGGCGGACCTGCCGAAGATCCTGGCGCTGGCGCCCGACCTCGTCCTGACCTTCTCCGACCTGCAGGCCGACATCGTGCGCGACCTCGTGCGGGCCGGCATCGCGGTCCACGCCTTCAACCAGCGCGACGTCGCCGGCATCCTGGCCATGATCCGGACGCTCGGCGCGCTCGTCGGCGCGGCCGGGCGCGCTGACGCGCTGGCCGACGCGCTCGCGCGCCGCCTGGAGGCGGTCGCGGCGTCCGCCGCGTCCGGCCCGTCGCCGCGCGTCTACTTCGAGGAATGGGACGAGCCGGCGATCTGCGGCATCGGCTGGGTGTCGGAGCTGATCGGCATCGCGGGCGGCCGGGACGTCTTCGCCGAGCGCGCCCGGAACGGCGGGGCGCGCGACCGGATCGTGACCGCCGCCGACGTGATCGCGGCGGCGCCGGAGGTCGTGCTGGGCTCCTGGTGCGGCAAGCGGTTCCGGCCGGAGCGCGTCGCGGCGCGCCCGGGCTTCGCGGCGCTGCCGGCCGTCCGGTCCGGCCGGGTGTTCGAGATCAAGTCGCCCCTGATCCTGCAGCCCGGCCCGGCCGCCCTGACGGACGGGCTCGACGCGATCCTGGCCTGTCTCGCCCGCCCGGGCGCGCCGCTTGCGCCGGGACCGGAGGAGGATCATAGGCCGGGCGAACCGGAGACCGATCCATGATGCGCTTCTATTTCAACCTCTCGCCGAACCCCATGAAGGTGGCGCTCGCGCTCGCCGAGATGGGCCTCGACTACGAGGCGGTGCCGGTCGACACCCGCACGGGCGCGCAGTTCGCGCCGGACTTCCTGGCCGTCAATCCGAACGGCAAGGTGCCGGCCCTCGTGGACGGCGACGCGACCATCTTCGATTCGAACGCGATCCTGCTCCATCTCGCCGAGAAGACCGGCCGCTTCGGCCCGGGCGACGGCGCGAAGGCCCGGGGCGACTTCCTGTCCTGGCTCATGTTCGTCGCGACCGGCATCGGCCCGTTCTCCGGCCAGGCCGTGCACTTCAAGCATTTCGCGCCCGAGAAGGTGCCCTACGCCCACGAGCGCTACCAGTTCGAGGCGGACCGCCATTACGGCATCCTCGACGCCCGCCTCGCGGCCTCGCGCTACGTCGCCGGCGACACCTACACGGTCGTCGACATGGCGGTCTGGGGCTGGGCCCGGATGGTGCCGTTCATCCTCGGCGACGAGGCCTGGACCCGCTACCCGAACCTGAAGCGCCTGCAGGACGAGATCTCGGCCCGTCCGGCCGCGGCGGCCGTCGAGGCCCTGCGGACGCAGCACGGCCCCGCCTTCAAGGCCGACATGGACGCGGCCGCCCGGGCGGTCATGTTCAAGCACCTCAAGGCGGCCTGAACCGCCCCGATGGCGGGCGGCCCGGGGCCGCCCGCCCGACGGCTCAGCGCGCGCCGAGCAGCTCCACGTCGAAGATCAGCGTGGCGTTCGGCGGGATGACGCCGCCGGCGCCCCGGGCGCCGTAGCCGAGCGCGGCCGGGATCACGAGGGTGCGGCGGCCGCCGACCTTCATGGAGGCCACGCCCTCGTCCCAGCCCGCGATGACGCGGCCCTGACCGAGCGGGAACGAGAAGGGCTGACCGCGATCGCGCGACGAATCGAACTTCTGGCCGGGCTTGCCGCCCTCGTCGAGCCAGCCCGTGTAGTGCACCGACACGGTCTGGCCGGCCTGCGGGGAGGGCCCGGTTCCCACCACCTGGTCGGTGTAGCGGAGGCCGGAGGGCGTCGTCACGGGTTCGGCGGCGTCGGCTGTGCTCATGGCGAGAATCAAGGCTCCGAAAAGGGCGAGGCGGCGGTTCATGCGTCCTCCGACAGGGATCCCCGCCCCTATCGCCCCTCCGCCGCACCGGAGCAAGGACACCGCAGGCCCGAAAAACCGCTTCCCCCCGGGCCGCGCCTGGCTTAGAAGCGTCCCGACCATCCAGGCATGCACCCGTAGCTCAGCTGGATAGAGCGTTGCCCTCCGAAGGCAAAGGTCACACGTTCGAATCGTGTCGGGTGCGCCACTGGAGCCGGGATCAGCCGTCGAGGCGTCGACCGGCGGCGCCTGACCAACTCCCTCCTGTGGCTCCGCCGGCTGGCGTCGCTCTCCCTTCGTCGCCCTCGTAGGGACGGTCGCGTGGCTGAACGCGGGCATCGACGGCTCGCGAAATCTCCCTGCTCCGGGAACGTCCGACCCGACGGCGGCGATATGATCCGTCCCGGTCCGGTCGGGCAGGGGCGCGGTGGCGTCGGACCGTCTGGTCCTCGCGACGCGCGCATGCCGTGAGCGCGCCGGAACGGCGTCGTCCTTTCCGCCTCGCCACGTTCAACGCGAACGACGCCCGCCGACGGCAGCCGAACCTTCCCGCCTGGATCGAGATCCTCCGACCGTCGGCCCGGACGGCCGGAACCCCGCGGAGCGCGGCCTGTTGGTGTCGGCTGCAGCATCGCTTGGGTCGTCCCGGCCGTCGTGCACGCCATGACAGGACGGCATCCACCATGACCTCACGTCGATCGCGCCAGCGCATCATGAGATCCCGGGCCGCCGCGGCGGCGCCGCCGGCTCTGTTCTCGGCGGCACGCGGATCCGTCGCCCCCTACATGGTCGGGCTGGCGGCCGTCGGCGCTGCGCTCGGCGCCATGGCGCTGGCGAACCGGCATCTCGCCGAGCGGGCCGAGGCCGCCCATCCGCCCGAAGGGCGGTTCGTCGAGGTCGGCGGCGTCCGTCTCCATTATGTCGAGGCCGGCCGCGGCCCGCCCGTCGTGCTGCTGCACGGCAACGGCAGCATGATCCAGGATTTCGCGTCCAGCGGCCTGATCGAGCGCGCCGCGCGGCGGCATCGGGTGATCGCCTTCGATCGGCCGGGCTACGGGCACAGCGAACGGCCCCGCCACACGATCTGGACCGACCGGGCCCAGGCCGCCCTCGTGGCGGCCGCGCTCGCCGAGCTCGGCGTCCGCAAGGCCACCGTGCTCGGCCATTCCTGGGGATGCTCGGTCGCCGTCGCCCTGGCGAGGTTCCACCCCGAGGCCGTCGGGGCGCTCGTCCTCGCGTCCGGCTACTTCTACCCGAGCGTCCGGGCCGACGTCGTGGCGGCGTCGGGGCCGGCCGTGCCCGTTCTGGGCGACGTCTTGCGCTACACGGTCGCGCCGCTCCTCGCCCGGCTCGTCTGGCCCGCGGCGACGCGCAAGATCTTCGCGCCGGCGCCCGTCCCGTCCCGGTTCGACGGCTTTCCGAAGGCGATGGCCGTCCGGCCCTCCCAGATCCGCGCCAGCGCCGCCGAGGCCGCCCTCATGATCCCGGACGCCTACGCGGCGAGCGGCCACTACGCCTCGCTCGACCTGCCGGTCGTCATCATCGCGGGCGAAGGCGACCGCGTCGTCGACATCGACGACCAGTCCGGCCGCCTGCACAACGAGGTGCCCGGCAGCATCCTGCATCGCGTGCCGGATTGCGGCCACATGGTCCACCAGACCGCCCCGGATGCCGTCATGGCGGCCATCGACGAGGCCTCCGCCCTTTCGACCAGACGAGGACGCACCGCATGAGCACGATCCTGACCGGCTATTTCGAGACCCGCCGCGAGGCCGAGATGAGCGTCGAGCGCCTCGTCCAGGAATATGGCGTGGACCGCAGCCG
>JAEUAC010000099.1 GCA_019695455.1 Methylorubrum extorquens
TCCCCATGGGAGGCGACGCCTCGACGCGGGCCTACGAGCGCCTGGAACGCCCGGACGGCCGCACGGCCATCCTGATGATCTCGCCGCCCCGCCCGGACGGGCCGCCCGTGCGGCGCGGCAAGCCCTACAGCGCCATCGCCCGGCTCGCCGAGAGCATCCACGCCTTCGTGGCGATGGATCGCGCGCTGCGCGACCAGGGCTATTCCGCTCCCGAGATCCTGGCGGAGGATCTCGAGCGCGGCCTCCTCCTCATCGAGGATCTCGGTCCCGAGATCGCGATCGACGCGCGCGGCCCGATCCCGGAGCGCTACGCGGAGACCGTGCGCCTCCTCGCCGACCTCCACGCCCGCGACCTGCCCACGGCCGTGCCTCTCGGCGAGGACACCTACGAGATCCCGCCCTACGACCAGGACGCGCTCCTGATCGAGGTGGAGCTGCTGCTCGAATGGTACCTGCCCTTCGTGGAGGGCACGCGGCCGTCGGGCTCCGTCCAGGCCGAGTTCGGCCATGTCTGGCGCGAGGCGATCGGCCCGATCCTGTCCGGACCGCAGACCTGGGTGCTGCGCGACGTCCACTCGCCGAACCTCATCTGGCTGCCGGAGCGCCGCGGCCTCGCGCGCGTCGGCCTCATCGACTTCCAGGACGCCGTGATCGGCTCGCCCGCCTACGACGTCGTGTCCCTGCTGCAGGACGCCCGCGTGACGGTGTCGCCCGAGCTCGAGATGCAGCTGCTCGGCATGTACGCGACGGAGCGGAAGGCCCGCGATCCCGGCTTCGACTTCGACGCCTTCGCGGCCGCCTACGCGATCCTGGGCGCCCAGCGCGCGACCAAGATCCTCGGCATCTTCGCCCGGCTGGACCGCCGGGACGGCAAGCCGCACTACCTCGCCCACCTGCCCCGCATCCGCGGCTACCTGGCCCGCTGCCTCGCCCATCCGGCGCTGGCACGGCTCGCGACCTGGTTCGACCGCAACGCGCCCGGGGCGCTGCCCGGGCCGGAGCCCGAGCCGGAGGGACCGATGGCCGCGATCGTGCTGGCGGCCGGGCTCGGCAGCCGCATGCGGCCGATCACCGACACCCTGCCGAAGCCGCTCGTCCCCGTCGGCGGCAAGCCGCTCATCGACCATGCGCTGGACCGAATCGCGGCGGCCGGGCTCGGCCGGGTCGTGGTCAACGTCCACCACCTCGCGGACCGGATCGAGGCCCATCTCGCGGGGCGGACGGACCTCGACCTGACGGTCTCGGACGAACGGGACGCCCTGCTCGAGACGGGCGGCGGCGTGCGCCGCGCCCTCCCCCTCCTGGGGTCGGAGTTCGTCGTGATGAACTCCGATTCGCTCTGGACGGAGCCCGGCGCCGCGAACCTGCCGCGGCTGGTCGCGGCCTGGAACCCGGACGCGGCGGACATCCTCCTCCTTCTCGCGCCTCGCGACAGCCTCGGCTACGACGGGGCGGGCGACTTCCTGCGCGACGAGAGCGGCCTGCTGGCCCGGCGGCCCGCGGGCGGAACGGCGCCCTGGGTGTATGCCGGCGTCGCGATCATGAAGGCCGCGCTCTTCGCCGACACGCCCGAGGGCGCGTTCTCGCTGAACCGCCTCTTCGACGCCACGATCGCGGCCGGCCGCCTCTACGGCCTGCCGCTCGAGGGCGAATGGCTCCATGTCGGCACGCCCGACGCGATCGAGGCGGCCGAGGCGCGCCTCGCCGCGGTGTCGGGCCGCTAGCCGCGTCGCTCGGCTTGTCGGACCGTCGAGGCGACGGCTAAGGTTCCCGCCGGGAGGGCCGCCGGTGAAGGAGCGGTATCGCGACATCTGGGTGCGGTCGGCCGACGGGCTCCGCCTCCACGCGCGCAGCTACGGCGACGACGAGGCGCCCTGCGTGATCGGCCTGCCGGGGCTCGCCCGGCACGCGGGCGACTTCCACGATCTCGCGACCGCCCTCGCGGGCCCCGAGGCGGAGGCGCCGCGCCACGTCCTCGCGATCGACTACCGGGGGCGCGGCCTCTCCGACCGCGACCCCGATCCCGCCCGCTACGATCCACGGGTCGAGACGGAGGACCTGCTGCGATTGCTGGACGAGATCGGCATCCGGGAGGCCTGTTTCGTGGGGACCTCCCGCGGGGGCATCGTCACGATGCTGGCGGCCGCGAGCCGCCCCGGGCTCGTGCGAGGCGCGGTGCTGAACGACATCGGGCCCGTCATCGAGCGAGCCGGCCTGCTGCGCATCAAGGGCTATGTGGGTCGGCTGGCGCAGCCGCGCGACCTGGCGGAAGCGGCCGGCCACCTCGAGGCGTTGTTCGGGGCGCAGTTCCCGAACCTGACCGAGCGCGACTGGCGCGCCTGGGCCGCGGCCACGTGGGACGAGACGCCGACCGGCCTGGCGCTCACCTACGATCCGGCCCTGGCGCGGACGCTCGACGCGCTCGGCCCCGATGCCGAGATCCCCGAGCTGTGGCCTCTCTTCGAGGCCCTCAAGGCCGCGCCGCTTCTCGTCGTCCGGGGCGGCCTGTCGGACCTCCTGTCGACCGAGACCGCCGCCGCCATGCTGGACGCCCATCCCGATGCCGACCTCGTGACGGTCGCGGACCAGGGTCACGCCCCCCTCCTCCGGGGCGAGGCGATCGTCGCGCCGATCCGCCGGTTCGTCGACCGGGTCCTCTCCTGACGGGCTACCCTCGGGCGAGCCGCCGGAGGAGGCAGCCGAGCGCGCAGCCGATCCCGTAGGCCAGGACCAGCGCCAGGCCGAGTTCCAGCCAGAGGCCGACGCGGCCGGGAACGAGCGCGAGCCCGACGATGGCTGCGAGCGCCGCGACGGCGGCGGCGCCGAGCCAGGCGGAGGCCTGGCCGGCCCGGCCCGGAGGCGCGCTCGCACAGGTGGCGGCGCCCGTCGCGAGGCCGAGCGCCAGGGCGCCGGCGAGCCACGGCCAGAGCAGCGGCGCCGCGATGCCGATCCAGCCGGTCACGGGCCGACCTCCACCAGCACGCGATCGGCCCCGTCCGCCGTCCGGCGTCCGACGGCGCGGCTCGTGGCGCCGTCGAGCGCCGGGCCGAGGCCGGTCGCGACCGCGCGCGCGCGCCGCAGGCCGAGATCGCGCGCCGCCTCGGCGTCGGCCGCGGAGGCCACGAGGCCGACCACCGTCACGGCCGCGCGCCGGCAGCGCCGCAGCACGGCCGCCCAGGCCGCGACCGCCTTGCGGCCGGCCGGACCGAGATCCGCCGAGCCGGCCTCGAAGGGGATCGGCTCCCGCCGCGCGGCGTCCTGGAGGAGGTCGCCGCATTGCGACTCGTCGAGCCCGGCCTCGCTGCCGTCGCGGATGTCGACGCGGGCCGACCATCCCTCCGGCAGGCCCGTCCCGAAGCCGCGGCGGGCCCGCTCCGCCATCTCGGCATAGAGGATGCGGCCGGACAGCCGGAAGGCGCGATCCACCAGGGAGGCCTCGCCCTCCGCGAAGGCGGACAGGCGGGTCAGGGCGAGCTCGGCGGCGGGAACCAGTCCCGGCGGCGCGCCGTCGGCGAGGTGGAGGTCGTTCGCCACCGCTTCGAACGGGAACCGCTGGCGGGCGAGCGCCGCCAGCGCCGTGCGGTCCGCCTCGGCCGGGACGAACCCGGCGAGCGCGATCTTCCCGTCGGCGCGGCGGGCCTCGAAGCGGAAGGGCGAGGCCGGAACGGCGCGAACCGCGACCGGACCGAGCGTGATCCCGTCCGGCAGCCCGCTCCGCAGGGCACCCTCGAGATCGGGGATCAGGTCGCGGGCCGGCGTCGCGCCCTCCGCCGTGAGCGTCCGGCCGTCGAGCCGCACCGCGCCCTCCTGCAGGCGCGCGAGCCAGGCGAGCCCGGCGCGTGCCACGGGCTCGGCCGGCAGGTCCGGATCGGGACCGCGCGCCGTGCGGGTCGAATCCGTCAGCGTGGCCGGGTCTCCGGCCGCGGCCGCGATGGCTCGGCGCGTCGTCTCCGAGGGGACGAAGCCGGCGAGGTCGATACGGCCGCCCGTCTTGCGGGCGGACCAGACGAAGCGGTCCACGCGCGGCGGCAGCAGCCCGGCGGCCGAGACCTCGACGGGATGCGCCACGGCGCGTGCCAGAGCCAGGGCCGCGTCGTAGCGCTCCGAATCGGGCGCCGTGCCCGCGAGGGAGAGCCGGTCGCCCTCGAGGGTCGCGCGCCCGTCCGGGAGCAGAGCCGCGAACGCCACCGCCGCCCGGGACGCCTCCGGGAAGGCCGGCGTCTCGCCCGTCGCCGTCCGCAGCCCGTCCTCGACGACGAGCCCGGCGGCCGAATCGGAGGCGAGACGCAGCAGGTCGGCCCGGAGCGGGCCGGGCGGCACATGGCCCGTGAGGCGAAGGACGGACCCGTCGCGGGCCGCGGCGAAGCCGTAGGGCGCGACGGCGCGCGGCGGATCGATCGACCAGGCGACGCGACGGATCCCCGGCAGGGCCGCCAGCACGCGCGCGAGGGCGGCCTCGGCGGCGGGCGTGGCGGGCGCGTCCGCGACGACCACGAGGTCCCGCCCGTCGAGCCCCAGCCGGATGCCGCGGGCGGCGAGTTCGGGGCCGGCCCGCTCCGCGAGCTCGCGCCGGAGGGCGGCGTCGACCGCCGGCTCCAGGCGCCAGATGCAGGCGACCGAAAGGAAGAGGAGGATCGGCAGGCCGAACAGCCAGCGGTCCGGACGACAGGACATGAGGGAACGGATCGGTGCCGGAAGGACGCGGCTTCTGGCCGTCAAAGGCGTCGGCTTTGAGGCGGCGCCTCGCGCCAGCACCCGACGAGGAAAGCCCCGGCCTGTCGGCCGGGACTTCGGGTTCGACGATCCCGGCCGAAGCCGGGGGTCGGATCAGAAATCGCGCTGGACGCGGAAGCGGGCGAGAACCTGGTCGTCCTCGCTGATCGTCCGCGGCGTGCCGCCGACGACCTGCGGCTTGTTCGCGTCGATGACGCGGCCACGGGAGGCGCCACCGAGGAACTGGATCTTCTGGTAGGCGACCTCGACGCCGATATCGAGATCACGCACCGGCGACCAGATCAGGTTCGTGCCGACGTAGTAGTTGTTGTAGTCCCGACCGTAGCCGGAGAACACGCCGTTCGCGTTGAAGGCCGCGACCGAGGTGAACGGGCCGGCCGCAGCGCCGACGCCCGTGAGGGGCGAGGCGATGCCGCGCAGGGCCTGATCGAAGTGCACGCGGCCGAACGAGCCGAACACACCCTGACGAACCTCAGGCGCCCAGTAGTGCAAGAAGGCGATCGTTCCGGAGAACGACTCCGTCAGGTGCACCCGGCCGAACGTGTCGACCGCCGCGTCGTAGCCGCCGGCCAGGTTCGTGCCGGAGAAGCGGTTCGTGTAGGTCGAGCCGTTCAGCTCCTGGCCCTGCGGACCGAACACGCCCGTGTAGGCGTTCGCGCCCTGGGCGTAGGCGGCCTGCAGCCACAGCACGTCGCCGGGGGCGATCTGCGGCATGTTGAACTTCAGACCGCCCTGCACGGCGAAGCCGTACTCGGCGCTCGGAACCCGGGCCGGAGCCAGGGTCGCGGGCACGCCGGCGCCGCCGTTCAGCTGGAAGGCACCGCCCGTGTAGGTTCCGACGCGGATCTCGTGAACCGCGCCCGAGACCTGGGCCGAACCCCAGGCCGCGTCGTAACGCAGCGCCGCGACGAAGTCGGGCATCACGTTCCGCTGGGCGACGTCGAGCTGGTAGCCGGAGGTCGCGAGACCGACGCCGTTGAACTGGTTGCCCACGAAGGCGATCGGCTGACCGCCCAGGAAGGCGATGTTGGCGCCGGTCGGGTTGCCGCCGACGGCCGACAGCGCCGCGAACGGAGCGCTGACCGGGTTGCGGCGGAAGATCGGGTCTTCGGCCGAGATCGTCGCCGAGAGGCCGCCGCCGAACGTCGCCGTGTAGGCGAAGAGGTTCGTGGACGCCGCGTCGGAGCCGATCGAGGAGCCGATCATCTCGAGGTCGTGGGCGTAGAAGTCGAAGAACGACGCCGCGCGACCCGCCG
>JAEUAC010000141.1 GCA_019695455.1 Methylorubrum extorquens
CGGACGGCGACGCGCGGCCGAGCACGCCGCCCTTCCAGACGGCGAGCGACACGATGATGCCGTAGGCCAGCATGCCGAGCCCGATCGCGGCCGAGAAGCCGCGGAACGATCCCGTCGCCGCCAGCACGGCCCAGCCGCCGCCGAGCGCGACGGCCATGCGGACGAACCCCGCGAAGAGCGGCCACCAGAGCCGCCCCGCCCCCTGGCAGGCGAAGTAGAGCGCGAGGCCGAGGCCGAAGAAGCCGTAGAACGGCCCGGCCGTGCGCAGGTAGTCCGATCCCGCCGCGATCACGGCCGGGTCGCTGTCGAAGAGCCGCATCCAGGCCTCCGGGAACAGCGCGGCGAGCAGCCCGATCGTGCCCGTGAGCACGAAGGCGAGGCCACCGCCCCAGGCCGCGCTCGCGAGCGCGCGGTCCACCCGGCCCGCCCCCGCGCTCGTCCCGATCATGGCGACGAGCGGCGAGCCGATGCCGAAGACGAGCGGCACGAGCAGGTATTCGAGCCGCGCGCCGGTGCCGTAGCCGGCGACGGCCGCCGTGCCGCCGTAGATGCCGGCGAGCGCCGTCGCGCAGCCGATGACGACGTTCGTCTGCACCGACGAGATGGCCGAGAAGGCGCCGACCCGCAGGATCTCGCGCGACATCGGCCAGGAGGGCCGGATCGCCCGCATCCGCACCGTGCCGTGCCGCAGGCAGTAGACGGCCAGGACGGCCGTGCCACCGACGTAGAAGACGAGCAGCGCGATCCCGCCGCCCGCGATACCGAGGCCGGGGATCGGCCCGTAGCCGAAGATGAGCAGCGGCGAGAGCGGCAGGAGCAGGACGACGCCGCCGCAGATGACGAGCGCCGGGACCAGCATGTTGCCCGTGCCGCGGATCGAGCTCGCGAGCGCGTTCATGAGCCAGAGGAAGACGGCGCCCGCGAAGACGACGTCCGAATAGGCGAGCGCCGCCTCGAGCGCGCCGCCCCGCCCGCCGAGCGCCGCGTAGAGCGGCCGCCCGAAGAGGAGCACGCCGGCCGTGAAGAGAAGGCCGAGCGCGCCGTTGATGACGAGCGCGTTGACGAGGACGGCCTCCGCGCCGGCCCGGTCGCCCCGGCCGAGGAATCGCGCGGTCGCCGACATGATGCCGCCGCCGACGGAGCCGGCCGAGAGCATCTGCATCAGCATGAGGCCCGGGAAGACCAGCGCCATGCCGGCGAGCGCGTCCGTGCCGAGCCGGCCGACGAACCAGGTCTCGATCAGGCCCGCGGCCGTGTGCGCCAGCATGACCAGCACGTTCGGCCAGGCGAGCCGCAGGATGGTCGGGCCGATCGGCGCCTCGAGCAGCATGCGCGTGCGGGCATCGACGCCCGGGACGGGGGCGACGCCCGGGACGGCGCCCGGGGCGGCGCCCGGGACGGGAGCGGCGTTCATGCCGTCGTTCCCGGCAGGTCGAAGACGAGGCAGGTGGTCGAGGCCGTCGCGCAGAGCCGCCCGGCCGCGTCCACGAGCCGGGCGTCGGCCACGGCCGTGCGGCCGCCGAGATGGGCGACGCGCCCCTCCGCGACGACGCGGCCCGAGGCCTCCGTGATCGCCCGGACGTAGTTCACCTTGATCTCGAGCGTGGTGTAGCCGCGGCCCCGCGGCAGCCGGCTGTGGACGGCGCAGCCCATCACCGAATCGAGGATGGTCGCCGCGACGCCGCCGTGGACGGAGCCGATGGGATTGTAGAGGTGCTCGCCCGCCTCGATCGCCATGGCGACCACGCCCGGCTCGACCGAGACGAGCTCGATGCCGAGCAGCGCCATGATGGGCGGCGGCGGCAGGTCGCCCGCCATCATGGCCCGCAGGTGGTCGATCCCCGCCATGGTGCGGCCCGCGGCGGCGTTCGCCTTCGGGTCTCCCCAGCGGACGATCCGCGTCCTCTCGACCTCGCCTGGATCGGCGCCCATGATGCAGCTCCGGCCGGCCGACGATCGGCCTTCCAATTAGGCGCATATACGCGTATATCCGGCTCCGCAACGTCGATCGGCCATGACGAACCCTTCCGCTCCCCCGGCTCGCGCCGCGCCCACGCCGGACCTCTGCAACGCGCTCGCGCTGCGGAAGGCGTCGCGTCACCTGACCCAGTTCTACGACCGGCACCTCGCGGCGTCGGGCATCACGGTCACGCAGTTCTCGATCCTGTCGCGCCTGCGCCTGCACGGGCCGCGGACGATCAACGAGCTCGCGGCCGACCTCGCGACCGACCGCACGACGATGGGCCGGAACCTGCGCCCGCTCGAGCGCGACGGACTCGTGGCCATCCAGGCCGATGGCAAGGACGCGCGCTGCCGGGCGATCTCCATCACGCCGGCCGGGATCGAGCGCGCGCGGGCCGCGCGCGACGGCTGGAAGGCGGCCCAGGCCGAGTTCGAGGCGCGCTACGGCGTCGACCCCGCCCGGGCCCTCCGCGAGACCCTGGCCGGCCTCGTCGCGCTCGACCTCCCCAATCCGGCTCCCTGAGCGAGGACACCCCCATGCTGTCGACTGCCCTCGCGCCGCTCCTGATGCGGTTCAGGATCCACTACGCCTGGGTGGTCCTCGCCGTGACCTTCCTGACGATGGTCTCGACGGCCGCCGCCATGGGCAATCTCGGCGTGCTGATGCTGCCGGTGCAGCGGGAATTCGGCTGGGGTACGGGCCAGATCTCGGGCGCGCTCGCGCTGCGCCTCCTCCTCTACGGGCTGATGGCGCCCTTCGCGGCGGCCCTGATGCTGCGCTACGGCCTGCGCGCCGTGGTGGCGGCCGCGCTCGCCCTGATCGCGCTCGGCCTCGGGCTCTCCACCCTGATGACGACGCTGTGGCAGGTCTGGGCGACCTGGGGCGTGCTGGTCGGCTTCGGCACGGGGCTCACGGCCATGGTGCTCGGCGCCACGGTGGCGAACCGCTGGTTCTCTAGGAGCCGCGGGCTGATCATCGGCATCCTGACGGCCAGTTCGGCGACGGGGCAGCTCGCCTTCCTGCCGCTCGCGGCCTGGGTCGCCGAGCAGTTCGGCTGGCGGATGGCGGTCCTGCCGGTGCTGGCGGCCTGCGCGGTCGCCTGCGGCCTGATGCTGCTGCTGGTCCGCGACCGGCCCTCCGATCTCGGCCTGCCGGCCTACGGGGACGCGACCGTGACGCCCCCTCCCCCGCCGCCGACGACCAGCGCGATCCGCACGACGTTCGAGGTCCTGGCCGCCTCGTCGCGGTCGCCGACCTTCTGGATCCTGTTCGGCTCGTTCTTCGTCTGCGGGCTCTCGACCAACGGGCTCGTCCAGACCCACTTCATCCCGCTCTGCCACGATTTCGGCATGGGCAGCGTCGAGGCGGCCTCCGTCCTCGCCATGATGGGCGCCTTCGACTTCGTCGGCACCGTGCTGTCGGGCTGGCTGTCCGACCGCTACGACAACCGCAAGCTCCTCGCCTGGTACTACGGCCTGCGGGGGCTCTCGCTCCTGTTCCTGCCGATGTCGACCTTCTCGTTCTACGGCCTGACGCTGTTCGCGGTCTTCTACGGGCTCGACTGGATCGCGACCGTGCCGCCGACCGTGAAGCTCGCCGGCCAGGAATTCGGCCGCGACAAGGGGCCGGTCGTGTTCGGCTGGGTGTTCACCGGGCACCAGATCGGCGCCGCGGTCGCGGCCTTCGGGGCGGGCGCGAGCCGGGACGCGTTCGCGACCTACCTGCCGGCCTTCTATACGGCGGGCGCGGCCTGCCTCCTCGCCGCCATGGCCGTCCTCATGATCCGCTCCTCCGGCCAGCGGACCGTCCCGCCCGCCGGCCTCCGGGCGAGGCCGGCCTGAGGCCGGATGGCGGAACGGCCCTCGTCGTGCCGTCATGGCGCGGGAGGAAGACGGGCCCCGCGGGACGGGGCGGCACGGGAGCGGGTCGATGCGCGTGACGATCGGATGGGCGGCCGCGGCGCTCGCGGCGGGAGTGTCGCTGGCGGGCGCCGGGGCGGCCGCGGCGCAATCCCATGCGGGCCACGGCGCGCGCCACGCGCCGGCCGGGGCTGCGCCGTCCACGCGCGAGTTCGAGGCGGCGGACGCGGCCATGATGAAGGCCATGGCTATCCCCTTCACGGGAAACGCGGATGTCGATTTCCGCCGCCACATGATCCCGCACCACGAGGGCGCCGTCGCGATGGCGCGCGTCGCGCTGCGCCACGCCTCCGATCCCGCCACGAAGGCCCTCGCCGAGGGCATCGTCCGGGACCAGGAGCGCGAGATCGCCGAGATGCGGGACTGGCTGGCCCGCCACGCGAAGTGACGCCCTCCGGCGCCTAGGCCGCCACGGCCGCCGACCACGGCGAGGCGGCGTCGCTCGTGCCTTCGGCGCCCTCCGGCGTCACGCGGATGAGGTTCGGGCAGGCGAAGTTGATGGGCATCACGCCGTGCTCGACGACGTTGAGCGGCCCCGCCGCGCGCAGCGCGTCCAGCACCTCCGCCGGAAGCCGGACGTCCGCGTTCGTGTCGTCGGGCCCCGAGACGTCGATGCGCGGCAGGTGGGCCGCCCGGTGCAGGTCCATGTCGAAATCCAGCGTGAACGCAAGGAGTTGGTAGACGCTGGCCAGGATGCGCCGGCCGCCGGACGAGCCGCCCGCGAAGCGCGGCCAGCCGCCCGCCCGCGGCGTCACGATCACGGGACACATGTTGCAGAGCGGTCGCGCATTCGGCGCCACGGGGTTCGCGCTGTCGGGCCTGGGATCGAACCACATGATGCCGTTGTTCATGAGGATCCCGGTCTTCGGCAGCACCACGCGGCTGCCCATGGACGAGAGCAGCGTCGTCGTGACGGAGACCAGCGTGCCCTCCCGGTCGACGACCGTCAGGTGCGTCGTGCAGGTGTCGCCCGGCTCCTCGGCCGCCTTCGCGCCCAGCCCGGAGAGCCGCGCCGCATAGGCCTCCCGCATCACGGTCGAGAGGCGCGCGAACCAGGCCGCGCCCGGCGCGTCGTCGGCGCGATCCACGTCCGCCATGCCGTCCATCACGGCCGCGAGCGTCGGGGCCGCCGTCAGGCCGCCCGCCGTGTGCACCGTGTAGCGGCCCCGCCAGTCCAGCGTCGGCGCCTCGCGCAGGACCGCCCGACAGGCCGCCAGATCGTCGGCCACGACCTTGCCGCCGACGGCCGCGATGTCGGCCGCGAGATCGGCCGCGATCGCGCCCTCGTAGAAGTCGCGGAACCCGGCCTCGCCCAGCCGCTCCAGCGTCTCGGCGAGGCGTCCGAGGCGCATGAAGCCCGGCGCGCCCTGGTAGGGAGGCACGGGCGGCAGCCCGCCCGGCAGGTAGACGCGGGCGCTCTCCTCGTAGAGCCGGAGGACGGAGGCCGAGGAGGCGATCTTCAGCGTCGTGAACCAGTCCGCCGCGAGGCCCCGGCGGGCGAGCGCGAGGCCCGGCGCGACGAGGTCCCTCGCCGACAGGCCGGTCCCGAACCGCTCGGCGAGGGCGGCGTAGCCCGCGACCGCCGACGGGATGCAGAACGAGAGCGGGCCGTGCACGTTCACGTCGCCCTCGACCTCGGGCCAGGTGAACAGGTCCTTCTTCGTGCGGCCGGTGAGCGGGTAATCCGCCGGGTCCGTCCGGCGCGGCGAGACGGGACCGAAATCGACGACGGTCGCCGTCTCGGCGCCGGCCGGCAGCACGAGCGCGAAGCCGATCCCGCCGAGCCCGCTGTTCCACGGCTCGAGCGCCGCGAGAGCGAACGCGGTCGCGACCGCCGCGTCGGCGGCGTTTCCGCCCGCCGCCAGCACGGCCGCGCCCGCCTCCGCCGCCTCGCGGTTCTGCGCGACGACGATCCCGTTCGGGCCCGCCGCAATCGGCTTCTCGAGCGACCAGGTCTGGGTGCGATACGGCGCGGCAGCGGACATGCGCGATCCTCGGGCGGTGATCGCCTGTCCTAGGATCGGGGGGCACGGCGGCGCAATCCCGGTCGGCGCGGACCCGCCAGGATCCATGTCGTATGCTTGCAAACCAACGGCGCGGTGGCTACTCCGCCTCGCATTCGGGACGGAGCGGGCGATCCCGACGAGCGTCGCCCCGACGATGCCGGACCCGCACCCACCCCTCCGAGGAGCGCGAGAGATCCATGGCGGCGAAGCATTCCCGGGTCCGCTCGATCGCGGACGTCCCGGGCTACGGTCCGGCGAACCACTCGGGCACCGAGAACCATCGCCTGATCTCGGGCGAGACGGTCGGCGCCCGCGGCATCGAACTCCTGCACGGCACGATCCAGCCCGGCGACGGGGCCTCCCGGCACGCGCATCCGGGCATGGAACAGGTCTGCTACGTGCTGGAGGGCGAGGCCGACATCGAGATCGAGGGCGAGCGCGGCCGCATCGGGCCGGGCGACTGCGTGTTCTTCCCCGAGAACGCCATGCACGAGGTGACGGTGGTCGGCGACAGGCCGCTGAAGATCCTCGTGATCTACACGCCGCCCTACGGCGAGGACCCGGCCAAGGTCCGCCGGGATGTCTGACGCGCCGGCGAAGACCGCGGCCGGCCCCCTGGCCGGGATGCGGATCGTCGACATGTCCTCGGTCCTGATGGGCCCGTTCGCGACCCAGATGCTGGCGGATTACGGCGCCGACATCGTCAAGGTCGAGAGTCCCGAAGGCGACCTGATGCGGCTCGGGGGCGCCATGCGGCATCCCAGGATGGGCTCGCTCTTCCTCCAGGCGAACCGCGGCAAGCGCTCGATCGTGCTCGACGTGAAGACGCCGGAGGGGCGGCGCGCCGTCCTGAGGCTCTGCGAGGGCGCGGACGCCATCGTCCACAACGTCCGGACCGCCGCCATGCACCGGCTGGGCCTCGGCTACGAAGAGGTCCGGGCGGTCCGGCCGGACATCGTCTACGTCGCGCTCGTCGGCTACGGGGAGGACGGGCCCTACGCGGGCAAGCCCGCCTACGACGACCTCATCCAGGGCATCTCGGGCGTGGCCTCGCTCTTCGCGAGCGGCGGGCGGGAGCCGCGGTTCGCGCCCGTCAACATGGCGGACCGGGTCGTCGGCCTGAGCGCCGTGCACGCGATCCTGGCCGCCCTGCTGCACCGGGAGCGGACGGGCGAGGGGCAGAGCGTCGAGGTGCCGATGTTCGAGACGATGGCGCAGTTCGTGCTGGGCGACCATTTCGGCGGGCTCGCCTTCGAGCCGCCGGCGGGGCCGCCGGGCTACAACCGGCTGCTGTCGCCGGACCGCCGGCCCTACGCCACGAGCGACGGCCATCTCTGCGTGCTGGTCTACACGGACAGGCAATGGCGCAGCTTCTTCGAGGCGATCGGCCGGCCGGAGGCCTTCGCCGACCCGCTCTATTCGGACCACGCGACCCGGACCCGGAACTACGACCGCGTCTACGCGGAGCTCGCCCGCCAGCTGGCGACGCGCTCGACGGCGGAATGGACCAAGCTCCTGACGGAGCACGACATTCCGTGCGTGCCGGCGCACGACATCCCGGGCCTCCTCGCCGATCCGCATGTCGAGGCCGTCGGCCTGATCGAGACCATGGAGCACCCGACGGAGGGCACGATCCGACTCGTGCGGCCGCCCGCCCGCTGGAGCCGGACCCCGCCCGCCATCCAGGGCCCGCCGCCCAATCTGGGCGAGCACACGCGCGAGATCCTGGCCGAGGCGGGGTTCGGCGAGGCCGAGATCGACGCCATGATCCGCGACGGCGCGGCCGCCGAACCGGCGCGCGGCTGACCCGAGAGGAGCGGGTGGCGCGTCCATGGCGCAGGGTGGCGCGTGCCACGGCGGGCCCGCGCCGCCGCGACCGCGCCCGGCCTATCCGCCCGGCACGATGAAGCTCGCCACGAAGCGGGCGCAGACGATCAGCAGGAAGATGCCGAAGGCGACCTCGAGGCGGCGCTTGGAGAGGCGATGCGCCAGGCGCGCGCCGATCGGCGCCGTCCAGATCGAGGTCGGGATGAACAGGATGAAGCCGAGGAGCGAGATGTATCCGACGGCGAGCGGGAACTGGAGCAGCGTCACGTCCGGATACCGCGCGGCCTCCGGCCAGCCGGCATAGATGTAGCCGAGCGCCCCCGGGATGGAGATCAGGATGCCGAGGCCGGACGAGGTCGCGATGGCCTGATGGATCGGGCGGCCGTAGAACGTCATGAACAGGTTCGAGAGCTGGCCGCCGCCGATGCCCATCAGGGCCGACAGGATGCCGATCACGAAGCCGTAGACCGTCATGATCGCGCGGCCCGGCATCGTGTCGGCGATCTTCCAGCTGTCGCGGCCGGCGAGCAGCCGGAAGGCCGAGATGCCGGCCACGAACACGAACACGCCCTTGAACAGGTCCGCCGGCGCGAAGCGGGCGATGACGGAGCCGCCCGCGACGCCGAGCACCACGGGCACGGCCCATTGCTTCAGGATCGTCATGTCGACCGCCCCCTTCGCCCGGTGGGCGTTGAAGGAGCGGATGGAGGTCGGGATGATGATGGCGAGCGAGGTGCCCACGACCAGCGGCATCCGCGGCTCCTCGGGCACGCCCGTGACGCGGAACAATTCGTAGAGCACGGGCACGACGACCGCCCCGCCGCCCACGCCGAAGACGCCCGCGAGCAGCCCCGTCACGCAGCCGGCGAGGAGGAGCGAGACCGCCAGGAAGGCGACCTCGGTGGCCGGGATGCCGGCCAGGGTGGGGAGGGATGAGAGCATCGCCCTCTATTCTCCCCGGCCGCCCGCCCCGCAAGGGCCGGGGCGCGGCGATCAGTGGCTGCGAAGCGCGAAATGCCGCTCGATCCGCAATCCGTACTGGGACAGCCCGAAGCAGAAGCAGAAGTAGAGGGCGGCCGCGAAGGCGTAGGCCTCGGGCGCGAAGCCGAGCCAGCTCGGATCGGACAGGGCGGCCCGGACCGTGCTCATGAAGTCGAAGATGCCGACCACGACGACCAGCGTCGTGTCCTTGAAGAAGCCGATGAAGGTCGAGACGAGGGCCGGCACGACGAGCCGCAGCGCCTGCGGCAGGATCACGAGCCGCATCCGGCGCCAGTAGCCGAGCCCGAGCGCCGCGGCCGCCTCCGCCTGCCCGCGCGGAATGCCCTGGAGGCCGCCGCGCACGACCTCGGCCAGGTAGGCGGCCGCGAACAGCGTGAAGGCGGCCTGGGCCCGCACGAGCTTGTCGGGGTTCGCGCCCGCCGGCAGGAACAGGGGAAAGACGACGGAAGCCATGAACAGGAGCGAGATCAGCGGCACGCCGCGGATCAGCTCGATGTAGCTGACCGAGAGCAGCCGGATGACCGGAAGGCGCGAGGTGCGGCCGAGCGCCAGCGCGATGCCCATCGGGAAGGCGAAGCCGAGGCCCACGGCCGACAGGAGGATGGTGACGGGCAGCCCGCCCCAGATCCGCGTCGGCTGGACGGAGAGCCCCGCGACCCCGCCCGCGAGGAGCCCGTAGAAGAGCCCGATCGCCCCGAGCCAGACCAGGATCAGGCGCGGCCGCCACGCCGCCGGGCGCAGGCTCCAGGCGAGGAGCGCCAGGAAGAGCCCGACCACGGCCAGCGGCCGCCACTGCTCGGCCGGCGGATAGAAGCCGAACAGCATGAAGGGCAGCTTCTCCGCCACGAAGGCCCAGCAGGCGCCCGCCCCCGGTGCCCGGCAGAGCCGGGCATCGCCCGCGAACACGGCCGATCCGACCGCCCAGGACCAGAAGGGCGGCACGACGAGGCCGAGGACGACGAGGCAGGCGAGCGTGATCGCGGCGTTGACGGGCGTGCCGACATAGGGGCGCCACCAGCGCCGCACGGCCCGGCGCGGCGGCGCCAGCTCCGGCAGCACGGCCTCGGCCACGAAGGGCCCGTCGGCGCCCAGGATGGCGGCGGCCTGCACGGCCGCCCCGCGCGGCACGGCGTCGGGCGCGAGGATCGCGGTCATCGCTCGCGCAGCGCCATGCGGCGCTCGAAGACGCTCATGGCGAGCGACGTGAGCAGGCTGAGCGCCAGGTAGACCGACATGAAGAGGAGGATGGCCTCGATCGCCTGCCCCGTCTGGTTCATGATGGTGCCGGAGACCGAGACGAGGTCCGGGTAGCCGATCGCGACCGCGAGCGACGAGTTCTTCGTCGTGTTCAGGTACTGGCTCGTCAGCGGCGGGATCGCGATCCGCAGCGATTGCGGCAGGATCACGAGCCGCAGGGTCCGCAGCCGGCCGAGGCCCAGCGACGACGCCGTCTCCCACTGGCCGCGCGGGACGGCGAGCACGCCCGCCCGCACGATCTCGGCCGTGAAGGCCGCGGCATAGACCGTCATGCCGAGGAACAGGGCGGCGAATTCGGGGCTGATCGTCGTGCCGCCGCGGAAGTTGAACCCCTGCAGCACGGGGACGCTGGCCGTGACGGCGTCGGGCCAGAGGAGCAGCGCGAGCGCCGGCGGCCCGACGACGAGCGCGGCCGCCGCAGGCAAGGCCGACCGGCCCCGCCCGCTCTCGAGCCGGATGCGACGGGCCCGGCGCAGCAGCAGGATTGCGGCCGCGACGCCGCCGAGGAGGAGGGCCGCCGCGACGCCGGCGCCCTCGCCGAACGCGAGCGACGGCACGAGCACGCCCCTGTTCGACAGGAAGGTCCCGGGCACCGGCACGAGCGCCTGCCGGGGCCCCGGCAGCGTGCGGACGATGGCGTACCAGAAGAACAGCTGGAGGATCAGCGGCACGTTGCGGACCGCCTCGACGTAGATCCGGGCGAGGCCCGCCAGCAGCGGGTTCTCCGACAGGCGCGCGATCCCGATCGCGAGGCCGAGCACCGTCGCGGCCGCGGACACGGCGACGGCCACCCGGATCGTGTTCAGGAGGCCGACGAGGATCGCCCGCCCGTAGGTGTCGGCCGGGCTGTAGGCGATGAGGTGTTCGGAGATGCCGAACCCGGCCTCCCGCGACAGGAAGGCGAAGCCCGTCGCGATGTTCTGCCGGGCGAGGTTGTCGGCCGCGGTCGTGGCGAGGAGCGCGATGCCGAGCACCACGGCGGCGAGCGTCGCCGCCTGCAGGACGACGGCCCGGGCGCGCGCGTCGTGCAGGACCGTGACGAAGGCCGACGGCGGCGCGGCCCGGGGGCGGAGCGCGGCGGCCATGGCCGGGGCCCGACCCGCCCCGTCCTAGCGGAACGGGGGCGAGTACATCAGGCCGCCCTTGGTCCAGAGCGCGTTGACGCCGCGGGCGAGGCCGATCGGCGTCGCCGGGCCGAGGTTGCGGTCGTAGATCTCGCCGTAGTTCCCGACCGACTTGACGACCTTGTAGGCCCATTTCTCGTCGAGCTCGATCGCGGCGCCGAGACCGGCCGTGACGCCGAGGAAGCGGCGGATGCCGGGGTCGTTCGAGGTCAGCATGTCGTCGACGTTCTTGGACGTGATGCCCGATTCCTCGGCCTCGACCAGGGCGTTCACGGTCCAGCGCACGATGTTGGACCATTGCTCGTCGCCCTGGCGGATCGTGGGCGCGAGCGGCTCCTTCGAGATCACGTCGGGCAGGACGACGTGGTCGTCCGGGTTGGGCGCGAGCGACCGGATCGAGGCGAGCGACGAGCGGTCGTTCGTCATCACGTCGCAGCGGCCCGAGAAATAGGCGGACCGGATCTCGTCCTGGCTCTCGATCACCACGGGCGTGAACGTCATGTTCGACTTGCGGAAGTAGTCGGCGAGGTTTAGCTCCGTCGTCGTGCCGGGCAGGACGCAGACGGTCGCGCCGTTCAGGCCCGAGGCCGCGCTCACGCCGAGCTTCCGGGGCGCGAGGAAGCCCTGGCCGTCGTAGAAGATGACGGGCGCGAAGTTGAAGCCGAGCTGCGTGTCGCGGACGAGCGTCATCGTCACGTTGTTCAGCAGGATGTCCATCTCGCCCGCCTGCAGGGCCGTGAAGCGGTTGGCCGAGGTCGCGGGGACGATCTCGATCTTCTTGGGGTCGCCGAACAGGGCCGTGGCGACGGCGCGGCAGACCTCCACGTTGAAGCCCTGCCACTGCCCCTTCGAATCGGGCGCCATGAAGCCGGGCGTGCCGCCCGCCGCCATGCCGCACTTGACGCTGCCGCGCGCCTTCACGGCGTCCAGCGTCGGGCCCGCGACGGCGGGACCGGCGAGCGCGAGCCCCGTCCCGACCAGGGCGGAGAGGAATACCGATCGAAGCATGGCGACCTCGTGGACGTTGAGCCGCCGGACCGTCGCAAGTCGGATGCCAGCCCTGGTGGCGGCCGCGGCGCCCTGCGCCCGGCGCGGGTGGATCCGGACCCCGCACGCCTTCCGCCGCGGCGCGGCATGAACTAGGCGGGGAGCGCGAGCGGCCGCGTCGGAGCGGCCGAGGGATGGGTGCATGATCGGTCGCGAGTTCCTCCATTCCCCCGGGCCGAGCCACGTGCCGGACCGCGTGCTGACCGCGATGCACCGCCAGCCGCTCGACCTCGTCGACGCGCGCCTGAAGGAGATCGCCCGCTCCTGCTTCGCGGACCTGAAGGGCGTGTTCGGCACGACGGGCGAGGTCTTCGTCTACGCGGCGAACGGCCACGGCGGCTGGGAGGCCGCCCTGTCGAACCTGTGCGTGCCGGGCGACGTGGTCCTCGTGCCGGAGGTCGGGCACTTCTCGAACAGCTGGGCCGACCACGCCCGCGCGCTCGGCATCGTCGTCGAGACGATCGAGGGCGACTGGCGCAGCGCCATCGACCCCGCCGCCGTCGAGGCGCACCTGCGCCGCGACGCGGAGCGGCGCATCAAGGCCGTGCTCGCCGTCCAGGTCGATACGGGCACGGCGATCGCGAACGACATCCCGGCGATCCGGGCCGCCATGGACGCGGCCGGCCACCCGGCGCTCCTCGTCGCCGACACGATCGCGTCGCTCGCCGCCATGCCGTTCCACATGGACGCGTGGCGCGTCGACGTCGCCATCACGGCCTCGCAGAAGGCCCTCATGGGGCCGCCCGGCCTCGCGATCCTGGCCGCCAACGAGCGCGCGCTCCGGGCCTCGGCCGCCCTCCCCCGCCACGGGCGCTACTGGGACT
>JAEUAC010000299.1 GCA_019695455.1 Methylorubrum extorquens
CGCGCGTCTCGATGGAGCGCGCCGCGCTCCACTACCTCGACCGCTACGCGGCCTCGGCGGAGACGCTGCGCCGGGTCCTGGTCCGCAAGGCCCTGAAGCGGCAGGAGAGCCAGCGCGAGCTCGATCCCGGGACGGCCGACCTGGTGGAGGAGGTGGTCGCGGCCACGATCCGCAGCGGCCTGATCGACGATTCGCGCTTCGCCGAGGGCCAGGTCGCCTCCCTGCTCCGCAAGGGCACGGCGACCCGGACGGTCCGGGCGAAGCTCCGGCAGAAGGGCATCGCGTCCGACCTCGCGGACCGGGCGCTCGCGGCCGCGGAGCCGGACGAGGCCGCGCTCGCCCGCCGCTACGCCCAGCGCCGGCGGCTCGGGCCCTACCGGACCCGGCCGGATCCCGAGCGCCGCGACCGCGACCTCGCGGCCCTCATGCGGGCCGGGTTCTCGCTCCGGGCCGCCCGCGAGGGCCTCGCGGCGCCCGAGGACGACCCGGACGCCTGACCGCCCTCAGACGGGGATCGTCGCCTTGACGGAGGGGCGCTCGCCCATGGCGGCGAACCAGGCGGCGGCCTTCGGGTGCGCGTCGCGCCAGCCGAGGTCGGGGAAGCGGAAGTCGAGGTAGCCGAGCCCGCAGACGAAGCCGATCGTCCCGATGTCGAACCGCGCCCCGTAGCCCGCCACCTCGCCCTCGAGCCGGCCGAGCGCGTCCGCGACCTTGCCCATCTGGCCGTCGGTCCAGGCAGGCCAGCGGAACTCGGCCGGCCGCAGGAACGTCTCGTAGCGGGCGAGCAGCGCCGCCCCCATCAGGCCGTCGGCGAGCGCCGCGTCCGTCAGGTTGCGCCAGCGCTCCGCCCCCGTGCCGAAGAGGCCGCCGCGGCCGAGATCGTCCAGATATTCGGCGATGACGCGGCTGTCGTAGAGCACGGCGCCGTCGTCGGTCGCGAAGGTCGGCACCTGCCCGAGCGGGTTCTCGGCCCGGATCGTCGCGTCCCGGTCGACCGGTCCGGCCTTGGCCGGCAGCAGCTCGATCCGGTCGGCGAGCCCCACCTCGCGCGCCACGATCATGACCTTGCGGACGAAGGGCGAGGCGGGGGAATGGTAGATCTTCATTGGACGTGTCGCTCCCGTGGTCGGAACGGCTGCGTAGCGGCCGGGCGGGCCGGGGTCGAGGGTCGCGCCGTCCGGTGCCCGCCCGCGGCGGTTCGCGCAGGCCGCCGGGCCACGCGACGCGCGACGCGGCCGCCCGGGGCCCTATAAGGGGCCGTGATCCCGCTCGTCTTCGGCCTTCCCTCCCTCTACGTCGCCGCCCGGGTCGTGTGGCCGCTGCCCTGGCCGGCCGTGCTCAAGCTCGGCCTCGTGCTGGCGCTCCTCTGCGCCTCGCAGTTCCACACCTGGAACCGGCTCTCGTCCGGCTCGGTCTTCGCGCCCGAGTTCCCGCGCGTCCTCGTGATCCTGTTCAACTGGGCCATGGGCGTCATCGTGCTGCTGGCCGCCATGCAGCTCGCGCTGGACCTCGTCTCGCTCCCGTCCCGCCTGCTGCCGCAGGGCGGCTGGCCGGTGCCCACCGCGTGGCGCTACGGGATCGGCCTCGTCGCCATGGGCCTGTCCGGCTGGGCCGTGCAGCAGGCCATCCGGGTGCCGCCGCCGACGGAGGTCGAGCTCGCCGTCCGGGACCTGCCGCCCGCCTTCGACGGCTACCGGATCCTGCAGCTCACCGACCTCCACCTCAGTCGCCTGTTCCCGCGATCCTGGGCGGAGCGGACGATCGACCGCGCGCTGGCGCTCGACGTCGACCTCGTCGTCGTCACCGGCGACTTCATCGACGGCTCGCTCGCGGCCCGGCGGGCCGACGTCGAGCCGCTGCGCCGGCTGCGGGCCCCGGACGGCGTCTGGGCCGTCACGGGCAACCACGAATACTTCTTCGATGCGGAGGTCTGGACGCGCCACCTCGAAGGCCTGGGCCTGCGCTTCCTCGCCAACGCGCACACGGTGCTGCGACGCGGCGGGCAGGCGCTGGTGCTCGCCGGCGTGAACGACCTGGCGGCCGGATCCGGCCGCGCGCCGCACGATCTCGAGGCCGCCCTCGCGGGGGCGCCGCCGGGCGTGCCCGTCCTGCTCCTCGACCATCAGCCCCGGCAGGCGCGCCGGGCCGCGTCCCGCGGCGTCGCCCTGCAGCTCTCCGGCCACACGCATGGCGGCATGATCCTGGGGCTCGACCGCCTCGTCGCGCGCGCCAATGCCGGCTTCGTGTCGGGCGTCTACGAGGTCGACGGGCTGACGCTCTACGTGAACAACGGCACCGCCCTCTGGCCGGGCTTCGCGCTCCGGCTGGGCCGCCCCTCCGAGCTGACGCGCATCACCCTGCGCCGGAAGCCCTGAGGGGCCGTCAGCGCCGGCCGAACAGGCGCTCGATGTCGGCGAGCTTCAGCTCGACATAGGTCGGGCGGCCGTGGTTGCACTGGCCGGAGAGGGGCGTGGCCTCCATGTCGCGCAGGAGCGCGTTCATCTCGGGCGGCGTGAGGCGGCGCCCGGCCCGGACGGAGCCGTGGCAGGAGAGGCGCGACAGGATCGCGTCGAGCCGGGCGGCCACCGGCGCCGTGCCGTCGCCCTCGGCGAGCGCGTCCGCCACGTCGCGGAGCAGGGCCGCCGCGGAGGCCCCGGCGAGCAGAGCCGGCACCTCGCGGACCAGGAGGGCGCCGGGGCCGAAGGGCTCGACCACGAGCCCGGCCTCCGCGAGCGACCCGGCCTCGCCGGCGATCCGGGCGACGTCGAGCGGGTCCATCTCGACGACGTCCGGGATGAGGAGCGGCTGGCGCGCTATGCCCGCGGCGGCGCGCTGCGCCTTCAGGCGCTCGTAGACGAGCCGCTCGTGCGCGGCGTGCTGGTCCACGATGACGATCCCGTCGCGCGTCTGGGCGACGACGTAGGTCTCGTGCAGCTGCGCCCGGGCCGCGCCGAGCGGGGCGGCCTCGGCGGCCACGTCCGCCACGCCTGGGCGTGCATCGGCGGAGGGTGCCGCGAAGGCCGCGAAGCTCGCCTGGCCCGAATCGGCGAAGCCCGCCCCGGCCGAGCCCGCGTCGGCGAAGCCGCCCCCGGCGAAGCCGGCCGGGGCCTGCCAGCTGTCGGCGAGCCCGCCCGGCAGGACCGGGCGGACCGGCGGCGTCGGCCAGGCGCGCCCGTTGCCCCTGAACCCGGCGAGCGTCCGGTCCCCGCCCGTGGTGGCGGCCCGGTGCCCCGCGCCCGCCAGCGCGTCGCGGATGGCCGAGACGACGAGGCTGCGCACGAGGCCCGGGTCGCGGAAGCGGAGTTCGGTCTTCGCCGGGTGGACGTTCACGTCGACCCGGCGCGGATCGCAGGCGAGGCGGAGCGCCAGCACGGGGTGGCGGTCGCCCGCCATGAGGTCGGCATAGGCGCCGCGCACGGCGCCGAGGAGCAGCCGGTCGCGCACGGGCCGGCCGTTCACGACGACGTGGATGTGCCCGGCGCTGCCGCGATGGAAGGTCGGCAGGCCCACATGGCCGGCGAGCGCCATGTCCTCGCGCTCCGCCCGCACG
>JAEUAC010000388.1 GCA_019695455.1 Methylorubrum extorquens
CCGACCCGGCGCGACACCCTCGCCGGGCTGGGCGCGGTCGGCGCCACCCTCGCCTCCGTCGCGCCCGCCGCCGCGCAGGGACCGCCGGCCGGGTCGCTCGCCGCGATCGTGGCGGGCGTCTTCCCCGAAGGGCAGCGCTTCTCGCCGGCCGGCGTCGTGGAGGTCGCGCGGCAGCTGTCCCGCCGCCCCTACGCGGCGCCGTCGAACGACCTGCCCGACGCCTTCGCGGGACTGACCTACGAGCAGTACGTCTCGATCCGGGGCCGTCCCGGCACCCGCATCTGGGAGGACGAGGGCCGCGGCTTCATGGCGGAGCCCCTGCCGCGCGGCTTCGTCTTCAACACGGCCGTGACGCTGTTCGCCGTCGAGGAAGGCGGCATCCGCCGGCTCGCCTTCGATCGCAACCGCTTCGATTTCGGCACGCTCAACGTCCCGGCCAACACGCCCGACCTCGGCTTCTCCGGCTTCCGCCTCATCGCCACCGCCGGCGGGCCGCCCTTCGACTTCGCGATCGTCCAGGGCGCGACGTTCTTCCGAGCCGTCGCCCGGGGCCAGAACTACGGCATCACGGCCCGCGCGCTGGCGCTCAAGCCCGCGGAGGCGCGGGGCGAGGAATTCCCGCTCTTCCGCGCCTTCTGGCTCGAGCGGCCGGCGGCCGGATCCAACGCCGTCGTCGTGCACGGGCTGATCGATTCCGTGTCGACGACGGGTGCCGTACGCATGACGTTCCGGCCGGGCGAATCGACGATCGTCGACGTCGAGACGACGCTCTTCCCCCGCGTCGCGCTCGAGCATGTCGGGCTCGGCGGCATGGGCTCGATCTTCCTGCACGGGCCGAACGTGCGCCGCGCGACGGACGACGTCCGGCCGGCCGTCTACGAGGCCGCGGGCCTGCAGATGCTGAACGGGGGCGGCGAATGGCTGTGGCGCCCGATCAACAACCCCGACACGCTGCAGATCTCGGCCTTCCAGGACGAGAACCCGAAGGGGTTCGGGCTCCTGCAGCGCGAGCGCGACTTCGCCTTCTTCGGCGACGACATCCAGCGCTGGGAGCGGCGGCCGAGCCTGTGGATCGAGCCGCTGGGCGATTGGGGCCCGGGCGCCGTGCAGCTGATCGAGATCCCGTCGGATTCCGAGGTCAACTCGAACATCCTCGCCTATTGGCGCCCGCGCGTGCCGATGGCGGCCGGCTCGGAGGTGACGGTCGCCTACCGGCAGTTCTGGTGCTGGACGCCGCCGGAGCGGCCGGCGCTCGCGGCCGTGGTCTCGACGCGGTCGGGCCGGGGCTCCGGCGGGCGGCGCCGGCGGTTCACGGTCGAGTTCTCCGGCGAGACGCTGGCGGCCCCGCCGGCCGACATGCGGCCGATCCTGATGACCTCCCCCGGCCAGATCCAGAACGCGCGCCTCTGGCTCTACGCCGATCGGCGGACCGCGCGCGTGACCTTCGAGCTTGACCCTGGAAGCGAAACCGCGTGTGAAATGCGGCTCCTGCTCCAGTCGGGCACGAGGCCGCTTTCCGAGACATGGCTCTATCGTTGGACGCCCTGACGGCCGCCGAAGGCGCGGTGCCGCCGCGGCCCGAACGCCCGACCCCGCCCGAAGCCACGCTCTCCATGCCGACGCAGTCGCTGCGCCGCTGGTCCGGGGCGGAGGCGCAGCGCTTCGGGGACGCGGCGCCGCCCTCTCCCTGGCTCGCGCGGCTGTTCGTGTTCGGCGGCGCGGCGCTCATCACGGGCTACGGCGCCTACGAGATGTACGAGGTCGTCTCGGTCAGCCGGACGACCGTGCTGCAGTACGTGCTGCTGGTCCTCTTCACGGTGAACTTCTCGTGGATCGCGCTGGCCTTCACGAACGCCGTGCTGGGCTTCGGCGCCCTGCTCGCGACGGGGCGGCGGGCGGAGGCCGCGCCGGTCGCGAGCGAGCACCGGACGGCGATCGTCATGCCGGTCTACAACGAGCTCACGTCGCGCACCTTCGCGGCCGTCGAGGCCATCCGCCGGTCCGTCGACGCGACGGGGCGCGGCGCCTCGTTCGACTACTTCATCCTGTCCGACTCGACGAGCGCCGACGCCTGGATCGCGGAGGAGCGCGCCTTCATCGCGCTGCGCGACAAGCTCGGTCCCGATGCGCGCCTCTACTACCGCCACCGGGAGAAGAACCACCACCGCAAGGCCGGCAACATCGCCGACTTCACGACGCGCTGGGGCGGCCATTACGAGCACATGATCGTGCTCGACGCCGACAGCCTCATGACGGGCGAGTGCATCCTCGGCCTCGTCGACGCCATGAACGCGGATCCGCGCGCGGGCATCATCCAGTCCCTCCCGCTGATCCTGAACCGCAACACGCTGTTCGCGCGGCTCCAGCAATTCGCCGCGCGCGTGACGGGGCCCGTGATCGCGACCGGGCTCGCGATCTGGTCGGGACGCGACGGCAACTACTGGGGCCACAACGCCATCATCCGCACGCGCGCCTTCGCGGCGCATTGCGGGCTGCCGGACCTGAAGGGCAAGCCGCCGTTCGGCGGGCACGTGCTCTCCCACGACTTCGTGGAGGCGGCGCTCATGCGGCGGGCCGGCTGGTCGGTCTACATGCTGCCGCGGCTCGAGGGCTCCTACGAGGAGAGCCCGGCCTCGCTGATCGACCTCTCGGTCCGCGATCGGCGCTGGTGCCAGGGCAACCTGCAGCATTCGCGCGTGATCGGGGCCTCGGGGCTGCGGCTCGCGACGCGGCAGCACTTCGCCACCGGCATCATGGGCTACCTCGCCTCGCCCTTCTGGCTGCTGCAGCTCGTGGTCGGCATCGCGCTCGTCCTGCAGACGACCTACATCCGGCCCGAATACTTCTCGCGCGACTTCCGCCTGTTCCCGTCCTGGCCGCGCTTCGATCCGGAGCGCGCGCTCGCGCTGTTCGCGCTGACGATGGCCATCCTGCTCGCCCCCAAGATCTTCGGCTGGTTCCTGATGCTGATCGACGGCAAGGGGCGGCGCGCCTCGGGCGGCGGCATCCGGCTCACGATCTCCGCCGTGATCGAGATGGTCCTGTCGGCGCTGGTCGCCCCGATCCTGATGCTGATCCAGTCCGGCTCCGTCTTCCAGATCCTCATCGGCGGCGACACGGGCTGGAACCCGCAGCGCCGCGACGACGGCTCCATCCCGTTCCGCGACATCGTCCGGCGCCACCGCTGGCATACGGCCATGGGCGTGCTCGCCGGCCTCTCGGCCTTCCTGATCGCGACCTCGCTCTTCCTGTGGATGTCGCCCACCATCCTGGGCCTCGTCCTCGCGATCCCGATCTCCTGGCTCTCGGGCTCGCTCGCCACCGGGCTCGCCCTGAAGCGGATGGGCCTCCTCCTCACGCCGGCCGAGACCGCCGTTCCGCCCATCGTGGCGCACGCGAACGCGCTGCAGCTCGAGAACGCCCGCCTCGGCTTCGACGACGCGGACGGGCTGCGCGTGCTGCACGACGACCCGGCCTTCCGGGACCAGCACGAGGCCATGCTGCCACACCGGCCGCACCGGGGCCGGGGCGAGTTCGAGCCCGACCGCGTGATGGCGGAAGCCAAGATCATCGATGCCGGCACGCTCGAGGACGCCATCGCGTGGCTGAAGCCGAAGGAGCGGATGGTCGTCCTGAACGACAGGGCGCTCCTGTCGCTCGCCTGCCGGCTCGACTAAGGTTGGGTTGGGTTTTCGCGCCCGCGTGATAGAGCGCGGGCCAACAGAATCGCCGCGATCCCGATGGCCGCGGACATCATCCAGGGAGAAAACGATGAAGCGACGTCAATTGCTCGTGGCCGGCGCAGCGGCGGCCGCGACGGGGGGCATCGCCGCCCCGGCGATCGCCCAGTCCATGCCCGAGATGCGCTGGCGCCTGACGTCCGGCTTCCCGAAGTCGCTCGACACGATCTACGGCGCCTCCGACCTCTTCACGAAGTACGTGTCGGAGGCGACGGACGGCAAGTTTCAGATCCAGCCCTTCGCGGCCGGCGAGATCGTGCCGACGCCGCAGGCGATCGACGCCGTGCAGAACGCCACCGTCGAGATGGCCCACACGGCCTCCTACTACTACGTCGGCAAGGACCCGACCTTCGGCATCCTGACGGCCGCGCCGTTCGGCCTCAACGCCCGCCAGCAGAACGCCTGGTTCTACCATAACGGCGGGCTCGAGATGGCGAACGAGTTCTACTCGAAGTTCGGCGTCTACGCGCTGCCGGGCGGCAACACCGGCACGCAGATGGGCGGCTGGTTCCGCAAGGAGATCAAGACGGTCGACGACCTGAAGGGCCTCAAGATGCGGATCGCCGGCATCGCCGGCACGGTCATGCAGAAGCTCGGCGTCGTGCCGCAGCAGATCCCGGGCGGCGACATCTACCCGGCGCTGGAGCGCGGCACCATCGACGCGGCCGAATGGGTCGGTCCCTACGACGACGAGAAGCTCGGCTTCAACAAGGTCGCGCCGTTCTACTACTACCCCGGCTGGTGGGAAGGCGGGGCGATGATCAACTTCTGGATCAACAAGGACAAGTGGGCGGCCCTGCCCAAGGCCTACCGGGCCGTGATCGAGGCGGCCGCCGCCTACGCCAACGTCGACATGACGGCGAAGTACGACGCGAAGAACCCGGCCGCCCTGCGCCGGCTCGTCGGTGCGGGCGCCCAGCTCCGCCCCTTCAGCCAGGAGATCATGGACGCCTGCTACAAGGCCTCCAACGAGATGTACGACGAGACCATGGCGAAGAACGCCGACTTCAAGAAGGTCTGGGAATCCATGCGCGCCTTCCGGGGCGAGGAATACCTGTGGTTCCAGGTCGCCGAGTACACCTACGACAACTACATGATCCGCGCCCGCGCCCGCGGGAACTGAGAGCGGCGACGAGGCGGCCCTCCGGGGCCGCCGCGTCCATCGGAACGGCCGCCCTCCCCGGGCGGCCGTTCGCGTTCGGGGGATGCGCCGGCGGCATGGCGGGGCGGGACCGATCGTGACAGAAGCACGACGGTTCGAGGAGGCCGCCCTGCGCACACGATCCGTCTTCGCGGCCGCCATCGGCCTGAACGCGGCGGCCGGGCGCCTGCCGGACGCCGGCGGCGCGGCCGCATGATCTCGCGCGGCCTGGTCTGGAGCCTCGGGACCACGCAGCTCGTCCTGTGGGGCGTCTCCTACTACCTCGTCGCGCTGTTCGGGCCGGCCATCGCGGCCGAGACCGGCTGGTCGGCCACGATCGTCTTCGGCGGCTTCTCGGCCGCGCTGGTCGCGATGGGGCTCGTCTCTCCCGCCGTCGGACGCGCGGTGGACCGGCGCGGCGGCCGCGTCGTCCTGACCGCGGGCTCGGTGCTGGTGGCGCTCGCCTGCCTGCTCCTCGCCGCCGCCCGGGACGTCGCCGTCTACTACGCGGCCTGGATCCTGCTCGGCATCGCCATGCGGCTCTGCCTCTACGACGCCGCCTTCGCGGCCCTGGTGCGGATCGCCGGGCCGGCGGCCCGCCGGTCGATCTCGCAGATCACGCTGCTCGGCGGCCTCGCCTCGACCGTCCTGTGGCCGCTCGGCACGCTCCTCGCCGAGCGCTTCGGATGGCGGGGGGCGCTGGTGGGCTATGCGGGGCTGGCGCTGCTCACCGTCCCGCTCCACCTCGCCATCCCGGACACGCGCTACGCAGGCGGCGGGACGCCGGACGGGCGG
>JAEUAC010000178.1 GCA_019695455.1 Methylorubrum extorquens
CCGGCCCGCGGCGCTCCTCACCTTCGATCCGCATCCCCGCGCCTTCTTCGCGCCGGACCGCCCGCATTTCCGGCTGACGCCCGAGCCCGTGAAGCTGAAGGTCGCGGCGCGGTGCGGGCTCGACGCCGTGTTCCTGCGCCGCTTCGATGCGGCACTCGCGGCGACCAGCGCCCGGACCTTCGTGGAGGACCTGCTGGCGCGCGACCTCGGCGCGACCTCGCTCGTCGTCGGTCCCGATTTCCACTTCGGTCGCGGCCGCGAGGGCTCGCCCGCCGTGCTGCGCGAGCTCGCGGCCGGCTTCGGCATCGCGGTCACGATCGCCGAGGCGGTCGCGAGCGGGTCCGAGCCGATCTCGTCGAGCCGCATCCGCGCGCTCCTGGCCGAGGGACGGGTCGCCGAGGCGAACGCGCTCCTGGGCTATCGCTGGTTCGTGTCCGGCCCCGTGATCCACGGCGCGAAGCTCGGCCGCACGCTCGGCTTCCCGACCGCGAACCTCGCGCTCGATCCCGGCTGCGGCCTCGCCCACGGGATCTACGCCGTCCGGGCCGCGATCGCGCCCGGCACGATCGTCGACGGCGTCGCGAGCTTCGGCCGGCGGCCGACCTTCGACGACGGCCCGCCTCTCCTCGAGACCTACCTGTTCGACTGGTCGGGCGACCTCTACGGCCGGTCGATCGAGGTCGAGTTCCTGGCGCTCATCCGACGGGAGGCCAAGTTCGCCGACGCGGACGCGCTGGTCCGGCAGATGCGGACGGACGAGGCCGATGCCCGCCGGATCCTCGCCGCCGCTCCGCCCGAGCCGCCCTCGTTCATCGGCTGACCGGGGCGCTTCCGTCGTCCCGCCCCCCCTGCTAGAGACCTCGCCCGAGAGGCCTTCGACCATGCCGCGCCGCGTTCCTTCGCGAATTATCCGTCCCGCCGCCGCGTGAGATCCGCGCCGCGGACGGGTTCGCCGCCACGCCCTTCTCTCCCGCCTTCGGGCGGATGCTCCCTGGTTTCGCCATGAACGCCCCCGTCGACCGCGCCGCCGAGGCGCCTGCCCGCGACTATTCCGAGACGCTCTTCCTGCCGAAGACCGAGTTCCCCATGCGGGCCGGCCTGCCGCTGCGCGAGCCCGCGCTCCTCGAGCGCTGGGCCCGCATGGACCTCTACGGCAAGCTGCGCGAGGCGGGCCGGGGGCGCCCGCGCTTCGTGCTGCACGACGGGCCGCCCTACGCGAACGGCAACATCCACATCGGGCACGCGCTGAACAAGATCTTGAAGGATCTCGTCACCCGCTCGCAGCAGATGCTCGGCTTCGATTCCAACTACGTGCCGGGCTGGGACTGCCACGGCCTGCCGATCGAGTGGAAGATCGAGGAGCAGTACCGGGCGAAGGGTCGCGACAAGGACGAGGTGCCGGTCGTCGACTTCCGTCGCGAGTGCCGCGCCTTCGCCCAGCATTGGCTGGAGGTGCAGCGCGAGGAGTTCAAGCGCCTCGGCGTCGAGGGCGACTGGGCGCATCCCTACACGACCATGGCCTTCCCGGCCGAGGCGCAGATCGCGCGCGAGCTCCTGACCTTCGCCCGGACGGGACAGCTCTATCGCGGCTCGAAGCCCGTCATGTGGTCGCCGGTCGAGAAGACGGCCCTGGCCGAGGCGGAGGTGGAATACGCCGAGAAGACCTCGCAGACGGTCTTCGTCGCCTTCCCGGTCACGGACACGCTGGACGGCGACCTCGCGGGCGCCTCCGTCGTGATCTGGACGACGACGCCCTGGACGATCCCGGCCAACCGGGCGATCGTGTACGGGCCGGAGGTGCCCTACGGCCTCTACGAGGTGACGGAGGCGGCGCCCGACAACTGGACCAAGGTCGGCGCCCGCCTGATCCTGGCCGACGATCTCGCCGAGGCGACCATGCAGGCCGCGCGCGTCGAGGGCTACGAACGCGTCAAGACCGTCCTCCCCGTCATGATCGAGCGCTGCGCGCATCCGTTCCGCGGGCTCGAGGGCGCGAACGGCTTCTGGGATTTCGGCGTGCCGATGCTGCCGGCGGACTACGTGACGGACGACGCCGGCACGGGCTTCGTCCACACGGCGCCGGGCCACGGGCTCGACGACTACGTCACCTTCCTGAAGCACCGGGACGTGTTCGCGGCCTGCGGCACGCCCGAGGTGCCGCACACGGTGGACCCGGACTCGGCCTATTTCCCGGCGATCCCGCTCTTCGCGGGCGAGCGCGTCTACACGGAGAAGGGCAAGGACGGCGGTGCCAACGACGCCGTCATCAAGGCGCTCGCCGGGACGGGCCTCCTCGTCGCGCGCGGGCGGCTGAAGCACGCCTATCCGCATTCCTGGCGCTCCAAGGGCCCGCTCCTGTTCCGCAACACGCCGCAATGGTTCATCGCCATGGACCGGCCCATCACGGACGGCTCCGTCCACGGGCCGGACGGCCACACGGTGCCGGACACGCTGCGCAACCGGGCGCTCGACCAGATCCACGAGCACGTCCGGTGGGTGCCGGCGGCGGGCGAGAACCGCATCACGGGCATGATCGAGGCGAAGCCCGATTGGGTGATCTCGCGCCAGCGCGCCTGGGGCGTGCCGATCTGCGTCTTCGTCGCGAAGGGCACGGACGAGATCCTGCGCGACGACGCGGTCGACGCGGCCATCGCGGCGGCCTTCGCGGCCGAGGGCGCCGATGCGTGGTTCGCGGACGGCGCGGCGGCGCGCTTCCTCGCCGCGGGCGGCCACGACCCGGCCGGGTTCGACAAGGTCGACGACATCCTCGACGTCTGGTTCGATTCGGGTTCGACGCACGCCTTCGTGCTCGAGGACCCGGTCGCCTTCCCGGGCCTCGCCGGCATCCGCCGCACGGTCGAGGGCGGGACGGACCAGGTCATGTACCTGGAAGGGTCGGACCAGCACCGCGGCTGGTTCCACTCCTCCCTGATCGAGAGCTGCGGCACCCGCGGCCGGGCGCCCTTCGACGTGGTGCTCACCCACGGCTTCGTCCTCGACGAGAAGGGGGAGAAGATGTCGAAGTCGCGCGGCAACGTGACGGCCCCGCAGGACGTCATCGCCCAGTCCGGCGCCGACATTCTGCGCCTCTGGGTCGCCGCCGCCGATTACTCGGACGACCTCCGCATCGGGCCGGAGATCGTGAAGACCTTCGCCGAGACCTATCGCAAGCTCCGGAACGGCATCCGCTGGATGCTGGGCACGCTCGCGCATCTCGGCCCCGACGACCGGGTCGAGCCCGCCTCCATGCCGGAATTGGAGCGCTTCGTCCTGCATCGCCTGGCCGAGCTCGACGACGAGGTCCGGGCCGCCTACGCGCGCTTCGACTACGCGCGCGTCGTGTCGCTGCTGACCGGCTTCCTGAACACGGACCTGTCCGCCTTCTACTTCGACGTGCGCAAGGACGCGCTCTACTGCGACCCGATCTCGTCCGCGACCCGCAAGGCGTCGCTGACCGTGGTGGACGAGACCTTCCGGCGCGTCGTCGTCTGGCTCGCGCCGATCCTCGCCTTCACGGCCGAGGAGGCCTGGCTCGACCGCTACCCGTCCGAGGGCGGCTCCGTGCATCTCGAGCTGTTCCCCGAGACGCCGGCCTCCTGGCGGGACGACGCCCTCGCCAGACGCTGGGCCGAGATCCGCCGCGTCCGCCGCGTCGTCACGGGCGCGATCGAGATCGAGCGCAAGGAGAAGCGCATCGGCGCGAGCCTGGAGGCGGCGCCGGTCGTCCACGTGGCGGACCCGGCACTGCGCGCCTCGCTCGCGGGGATCGACATGGCCGAGACCTGCATCGTGTCGGCGATCCGCATCGAGGACGGCGCCGGCCCGGACGGGGCCTTCCGCCTCGACGACGTGCCCGGCATCGCCGTCGTTCCGGCACGCGCCGAGGGCCGCAAATGCGCCCGCTCCTGGAAGATCGCGGCCGACATCGGCGGCGATCCCGCCTATCCGGACGTGACGCCCCGCGACGCGGCGGCCTTGCGGGAATGGGATGCGGCCCGCGAGGCCGCCTGACCATGACCCCCACCCGATTCGGCGCGCTCGTCGCGGTCGCGACCTTCGCGGCCGACCAGGCCTCCAAGCTCTGGCTCCTGTTCGGCTACGACCTGCCGATGCGCGAGCCCGTGGCCGTGACGCCGTTCCTCAACCTGATCGTGGTCTGGAACCGGGGCATCTCCTACGGCCTCCTGCAGCAGGGCAGCGATCTCGGGCGCTGGGCGCTCGTCGTCCTGTCGATCCTCGCCACGATCGCCATCGGCTGGTGGCTGCGCTCGGCCGCCACCCGCCTCCTCGCGACCGCGCTCGGCCTGCTCGCGGGCGGTGCGCTCGGCAACGCGGTCGACCGGGCGGCCTACGGGGCCGTCTTCGATTTCGCCCAGCTGCACTGGGGCACATGGTCCTGGTACGTCTTCAACATCGCCGACGTCGCCATCGTTGCCGGGGTGGTGGGGCTCCTCTATGATTCCCTGGTCGAGGGACGGCGCGTCCCCGGCGCCGGATAGAGGCCCGCCACGGCCAAGCCGTCACAGAACGGCCCGATTGGAAGCCGACGGGCGTCGACGCAAGATGGGGACAACGATGACGCAGCCACTCTCGGTCCGGCTCGGCGCAGCCGGCGCGGTCGCCGCCTTCATGGCCTTCGGCTCCACGGCCCAGGCCCAGGAGGGCGTGGCCATGAAGAACATCCTCGGCTCGATCGGCCTGATCGCGCCCGAGAAGGACCCGATCCAATATCGCGAGCGCGCGCCCCTGGTGCTGCCGCCGAAGATGGACCTGCGCGAGCCGGCGAGCCGCGAGGGCTTCGCCTCCGCCAACCCGCAATGGCCGAACGACCCGGACATCGCCCGCAAGCGCGCCCGGACGGCCACCGACCGGGTGCCCGTGACGGAGAGCGAGATCCGCCGGATGTCCGAGAAGAACCCCGGCCTCAGCCCGGACGAGCTGCGCCGCGGCCGCAGCGCGGCAGGGCCGGCCGGCTCGCATCGCAGCGAGAAGGTCGACATGGACATCGCCTCCATGGGCCGCGGTCCCGCCTCCGCCGACGACACGACGGACGAGGCCGCGACGCCCACCCGCAAGACGCTGGCCGAGCCGCCTTCGACGCTTCGGCAGTCTGCGCGTGGCGGGAAGGTCGCCGGCAGCTTCGAGCCGCGGATCGACCAGCAGGCCTACGACGCCAATCCGATGAACTGGCTGACGCGTGCCTTCCGCAAGGAAGACGACGAGTAATCCGGCCCCACGCAGGTTTGTCCATGAACGTACAACCGGTGCGCCCGCTGGCGCTTCGCGGCGAGGCCTCCGGCGGCGTGCCCGTGGATGGCGGATCACCCAGGATCTCGACCACCCGGCTCGACAACGGGCTCGAGGTGGTCGTCATCCCCGACCGGCGCGTGCCGGTCGTGACCCACATGGTCTGGTACAAGAACGGCTCGGCCGACGATCCGATCGGCCGGTCCGGCATCGCGCATTTCCTCGAACACTTGATGTTCAAGGGCACCGAGCGCCATCCGGCGGGCGAGTTCTCGAAGGTCGTCTCGGCGCTGGGCGGCCAGGAGAACGCCTTCACGTCCTACGACTACACGGCCTATTTCCAGCGGGTCGCCCCGCAGCATCTCGCCCGCATGATGGAGTTCGAGGCCGACCGCATGGGCGGCCTGAACTTCGACGACGACGTCGTCGGCCCCGAGCGCAACGTGGTGCTGGAGGAGCGCCGGATGCGCGTCGAGACCGACCCGCCGGCGCAGCTCTCCGAGGCCATGGCGGCCTCGCTCTTCGTGCACCACCCCTACGGCATCCCGATCATCGGCTGGATGCACGAGATCGAGGAGCTCGATCGGAGCCACGCGCTCGACTATTACCGCCGCTTCTACGCGCCCGACAACGCGGTTCTCGTCGTCGCGGGCGACGTCGAGCCGTCGGAGGTCGTGCGCCTCGCCGAGACGACCTACGGCCGGAACGCGCCGCACGCGGCGCCCGGCCGGCGCGTCAGGCCGCGCGAACCCGATCCCCGCGCCGCGCGCCACGTCCGGGTGGCCGACCCGAAGGTGGAGCAGCCGACCGTGCAGCGGCTCTACCTCGTCCCGTCCACGCAGACCGCGACGGGGCGCGACAGCCATGCCCTCGAGGTGCTGTCGGAACTGATCGGCGGCGGCCCGACCTCCGCCCTCTATCGCAAGCTCGTCCTCGAGGGCGGCACCGCCGTGAACGCGGGCGCCTGGTACATGGGCTCCGCGATCGACGAGACGCGGATGTCCGTCTACGCGGTGCCGGCCGAGGGGGTCTCGCCCGAAGCCCTCGAGGAGACGCTGGACGCCGCGCTGGCGGCGATCCCGGCCGCGCTCGACGACGAGGCCATCGGACGGGCCAAGACGCGGCTCATCGCCGAGACGACCTACGCGCTCGACAGCCAGAGCTCGCTCGCCCGCATCTACGGCTCCGCGCTCGCCGTCGGCGAGAGCATCGCCGATGTCCGCCGCTGGCCGGAGGACATCCGCTCCGTCACGCGCGACGACCTCGTCTCGGTGGCCGAGCGCTTCCTCGTCCCGCGCCGCTCGGTGACCGGCTATCTCCTGAACGGACCGGCCTGATGGCGACGGCGCTCGCACCCCGCACGGCTCCGGCCGAGGTCGGCTCGCTCCTCTCGCCCGGCGGCATCGAGGCCTGGCGGGTCGAATCGGACTTCGTGCCGCTCGTGGCGCTCGCCTTCACGTTCGAGGGCGGCGCCGCGCAGGATCCGCCCGGCAAGTCCGGCGCGGGCCAGATGCTCGCTCGTCTCCTCGACGAAGGCGCCGGGCCCTACGGGTCGGACGCGTTCCAGGAGAGGCTGGCCAGCCGGGCGATCGAGCTCGGCTTCACGGCGGGCCCGGATGGCATCGGCGGCTCGCTGAAGACGCTGGTCGAGCACGCCGACGAAGCCTTCGCGCTGCTGCGCCTGGCTCTGACCGAGCCCCGGTTCGACCCGGAAGCGATCGAGCGGGTCCGCGCCCAGACCCTGGCGGGCCTGCGCTACCAGGCGAACGATCCCGGCACCGTCGCGACCCGGCGGTTCTTCGCCGAGGCCTTTCCGGGCCACGCCTACGGCCATCCGATCGGCGGCACGATCGAATCGGTCTCGGCCGTGACCCGGGACGACCTCGTCGACCTGCACGCGCGGATCTTCGCCCGGGCCGGCGTGAAGGTCGCCGTCGTCGGCTCCATCGGCGCCGGGGATCTCGCGCGACGGCTGGACCAGGTCTTCGGCGACCTGCCCGAGGGAGCCCGGCTCGCCGCCGTCCCCGGCACAGCGCCGACCGGTCTCGGCCGGCGGGTCGTCGTGGATCTCGACGTGCCGCAATCCGTCATCCGCTTCGGCATGGCGGGCCTCCCGTGGAGCGATCCCGACTTCATCCCGGCCTACGTGCTGAACCACGTCCTCGGCGGCGGCGCCTTCACGTCCCGCCTGTTCCAGGAGGTGCGGGAGAAGCGCGGCCTCGCCTACGGCGTCGGCACGTCGCTCGTCTCCTACAAGCGCGCCGCCATGACGTGGGGCTACACGGCGACCAAGAACGAGCGCGTGGCCGAGTGCCTGGAGGTCATCGCCGACGAGATCCGCCGCCTGAGCCACGAGGGGCCCAGCGAGGACGAGCTCGCGAAGGCGCGGGACTACCTCACCGGCTCCTACGCGCTCGGCTTCGACACCTCCACCAAGATCGCCCACCAGCTCGTGCAGATCTCCTTCGAGAACCTCGGCATCGACTACATTCGCCGCCGCAACGAGCTGGTCGAGGCCGTGACGCAGGAGGACGTGCGCCGGGCCGCCGCCCGCACCCTGGCGGACGGCCGCATGCTGACCGTGATCGCGGGCCGGCCGACCGGGATCGAATCGAGCGTCGACTAGAGCCCGGCCGGGATCGCGGACCCGACGACGAATTGCACGCAGGAGCCGGGATCCTGCCCGGTCGGGTGGCCGAAGCCGATCGTGCCGTCCCGGTTGAGGATCAGCTCCTCGCGGCGGAGATGCATCTCGCCCGTCTCGGACCTCACGAAGGTGCCGTTCGACGAGTGGTCGACGAGCACCCAGCGGTCGCGCCGGCGTTCGATGGTGGCGTGGCTCCGCGACGCCGACGAGGCCGGGATGACGACGTCGTTGGCCGGGTCGCGACCGATGGAGATGCTGGGCCGCTCGCCGTCGAACGCGTAATCCGTGAAGCCGAGCCGCAGCGTCAGGGCCGTGGGCAGCGTCGGCGCCGCCGGGAAGTCCTGGAGGCCGATCACCGTGAAGCGGTTTGCCCCTCCCCCATCCTGCCAGAGGAGTTCCACCACCGGCACGCCGTCCGGCTTGCCCTTGACGGAGAGGATGTCGAGCCCGCGCGTCTGGAACCGGTGCCCGCGCGGCAGCAGCGACTCGGCCTCGCCCGTCGTGATGACCTGGCAGCGCTGGGCGAGCTGGACCATCCGGGCCGCCATGTTGACGGTCGCGCCGAAGAAGTCGCCGTTGGTCTCGATCGCCTGCCCGAATGCGAAGCCGACGCGGAGGCCGAGCTTCACGGGCTCGCCGCCCGGACCGGGAAGGGCCGGCAGCGCGTCGACCTTGCGCTGCGCATCGTGGGCGGCGTTCCAGGTGTCGACGGCGGTCGGGAAGCACGCCATGATCTCGTCGCCGATCGTCTTGACGACGTAGCCCTTGTTCGAGCTGACCACGTTGCCCACGACGCCGAGGCACATCTCGATGGCCGCGAGCGCGCCGCGGTTCCCGAACGCCTCGTAGAGCCGCATGCTGCCCGCGATGTCGGCGAAGAGGATCCCTACGTCGCGCGTCTGCCGCGTCATCGGCCCGCCCCGTGCCCGGATCCCGTCGCGCCACCTGCGACAGACATGCCGTCGAGCCCTGACGTCATAGAGGGCGGCGAAGGCGAGAGGAAGCCTCCCGCGGCCTCGCCACGCCGTCGTCGCGTCCCGATCCGCTACCGCCCGGCGCGAGCCGGGCGCGCAGGCGTCTAGCGGGTGAGCTTCTTGTGCTTCGTCCTGGTGGGCGTCAGCTCCTCCACGCCGAGGCGGCGCTTCTTGTCCTCCTCGTAATCGTGGAAGTTGCCCTCGAACCACTCGACATGGGCCTCGCCCTCGAAGGCGAGCATGTGGGTCGCGATGCGGTCCAGGAACCAGCGATCGTGGCTGATGATGACGGCGCAGCCCGCGTAGTCCTCGAGCGCCTCCTCGAGCGCCCGCAGGGTCTCGACGTCGAGATCGTTCGTCGGCTCGTCGAGCAGCAGCACGTTCGCGCCCGACTTCAGGATCTTCGCCAGGTGGACCCGGTTGCGCTCCCCGCCCGAGAGCTGGCCGACCTTCTTTTGTTGGTCGTGGCCCTTGAAGTTGAAGGCGCCGCAATAGGCCCGCGCGTTCATCTCGCGCTTGCCGAGATAGATGATCTCGTTGCCGCCCGAGATCTCCTCGTAGACCGTCTTGCCGGCCTCGAGCGAATCGCGGGACTGGTCGACGTAGCCGAGCTGAACGGTCTCGCCGACGGTGATCGAGCCTTCGTCCGGCTTGTCGATCCCCGTGATCATGCGGAACAGCGTCGTCTTGCCGGCGCCGTTCGGGCCGATCACGCCGACGATGCCGCCCGGCGGCAACCGGAAGGACAGGTGCTCGATGAGGTCCTTGTCCTCGAACCCCTTCTTGATGTCCTTGAACTCGATGACGTTGGTGCCGAGCCGCTCCGAGATCGGGATGACGATCTGCGCGGTGCCGGGCCCCTGCTCGGACGCCTTCGCCACGAGATCCTCGTAGCGCTGGATGCGGGCCTTGGACTTTGCCTGCCGGGCCTTCGGCGAGGCGGACACCCACTCCCGCTCGCGCTCGATCGTGCGCTGCCGCGACTGGTCCTCCGAGCGCTCCTGCGCCATCCGCTTCTGCTTCTGGATCAGCCAGGACGAGTAGTTGCCCTGGTAGGGGATGCCGCGGCCGCGATCGAGCTCGAGGATCCAGCCCGTGACGTTGTCCAGGAAGTAGCGATCGTGGGTGACGATGAGGATCGCGCCCGGGTAGTTGCGCAGATGCGCTTCGAGCCAGGCCACGGTCTCGGCGTCGAGATGGTTGGTCGGCTCGTCGAGGAGCAGGAGCTCCGGCTGCGCGAGCAGGAGCTGGCAGAGCGCGACGCGACGCTTCTCGCCGCCCGAGAGCTGGTCCACCGACCAGTCGCCCGGCGGGCAGTCGAGCGCCTCCATGGCCTGGTCGATGCGCGAATCGAGATCCCAAAGGCCCTTCGCCTCGATCTCGTCCTGGAGCCGCGTCATCTCGTCGGCGGTCTCGTCGGAGTAGTTCATGGCGAGGTCGTTGTAGCGGTCGAGCGTCGCCTGCTGGGCCGCCACCCCGATCAGCACGTTCTCGCGGACCGTCTTGGACGTATCGAGCTGCGGCTCCTGCGCGAGGTAGCCCACCCGGGCCCCCTCGGCCACGAAGCCCTCGCCCTGCCATTCCGTGTCGATGCCCGCCATGATCTTCAGGAGGGTCGACTTGCCGGCGCCGTTGATGCCGAGCACGCCGATCTTGGCGTCCGGGTAGAACGACAGGTTGACGTTATCGAGGACCTTCTTGCCGTTCGGGTACGTCTTCGTCAGGTCCCGCATATGATAGATGAATTCACGGGCCATGGGTCCGGGTTCCTGCTCGCGCGATCTCGGGGATTGGCTCCAGCGATTAGCAGCGCGGCCGTCCCGCAGCAAGACGAGAGGCGCGAAGTTCCGCGTCGCGTTAGGGTGCTGTTTACCATCCGGGCGGCAAAGGTTGCCGGGTCGCTCCGGAGTCATCGAGATGGAACAGGCCCTTCGCGCCCGACAGGATCCCGCACCCGAATACCGGGCCGATCCCGCGCGCCCGGCCGCCGACACGCTGTCGGACGTGTTCGACAAGGTGCTCCGCTTCGCCGGCGGCCGCTGCCAGGACGGCCAGCCGGGACAGGCCTAC
>JAEUAC010000326.1 GCA_019695455.1 Methylorubrum extorquens
CGTCACCGGCTCGGGCAAGACCTTCACGATGGCCAAGATCATCGAGGAGACGCAGCGCCCGGCCCTGATCCTGGCGCCGAACAAGACCCTGGCGGCGCAGCTCTACGGCGAGTTCAAAAGCTTCTTCCCCGACAACGCGGTGGAGTATTTCGTCTCGTACTACGACTACTACCAGCCCGAGGCCTACGTGCCGCGCACCGACACCTACGTCGAGAAGGAAAGCTCCATCAACGAGCAGATCGACCGGATGCGCCATTCCGCCACCCGCGCGCTGCTCGAGCGCGACGACGTCATCATCGTCGCCTCCGTGTCCTGCATCTACGGCATCGGCTCCGTCGAGACCTACACGGCCATGACGTTCTCCGTGAAGCTCGGCGAGCGCATCGAGCAGCGGCAGCTCATCGCGGACCTCGTGGCGCTCCAGTACAAGCGGATCCAGTCGGACTTCGCGCGCGGCACCTTCCGGGTGCGGGGCGACACGATCGAGCTCTTCCCGGCCCACCTCGAGGATCGCGCCTGGCGCATCTCGCTCTTCGGGGACGAGGTAGAGGGCATCGTCGAGTTCGATCCGCTCACCGGCCAGAAGACGGCCGACCTCAAGTTCGTGAAGATCTACGCGAACTCGCACTACGTCACGCCGCGCCCGACGCTGGTCCAGTCCATCAAGGCCATCAAGGCGGAGCTGCGGCAGCGCCTCGACGAACTGAACCGCATGGGGCGCCTCCTGGAGGCGCAGCGGCTCGAGCAGCGCACGACCTTCGACATCGAGATGATCGAGGCGACGGGCGCCTGCGCGGGCATCGAGAACTACTCCCGCTACCTCACGGGCCGCCGGCCGGGCGAGCCGCCGCCGACGCTCTTCGAATACCTGCCGGACGACGCCATCGTGTTCGCGGACGAGAGCCACGTGACGGTGCCCCAGATCGGCGGCATGTACCGGGGCGACTTCCGCCGCAAGGCGACGCTCGCCGAATACGGCTTCCGCCTCCCCTCCTGCATGGACAACCGGCCGCTCCGCTTCGAGGAATGGGACGCCATGCGGCCGCAGACCGTCAACGTCTCGGCGACGCCCGGGCCGTGGGAGATGGAGCAGGCGGCGGGCGTGTTCGTCGAGCAGGTCATCCGGCCCACCGGCCTCGTCGACCCGCCCGTCGAGGTGCGGCCGGCGCGGTCGCAGGTCGACGACGTGCTGGGCGAGATCCGCGAGGCGGCGCGCAGCGGCTACCGGACCCTCGTGACCGTGCTGACGAAGCGCATGGCGGAGGACCTGACCGAGTACCTGCACGAGAACAAGGTTCGCGTCCGCTACATGCACTCGGACATCGACACGATCGAGCGCATCGAGATCATCCGCGACCTCCGGCTCGGCGCCTTCGACGTGCTGGTCGGCATCAACCTCCTGCGCGAGGGCCTCGACATCCCGGAATGCGGGCTCGTTGCGATCCTCGACGCCGACAAGGAGGGCTTCCTGCGCTCCGAGACCTCGCTGATCCAGACGATCGGGCGCGCGGCGCGGAACGTCGACGGGCGCGTGATCCTCTACGCCGACAAGGGGACGGGCTCCATGGAGCGCGCCATGGCCGAGACGGATCGCCGGCGCGAGAAGCAGGTCGCCTACAACCGCGAGCACGGCATCACGCCGCAATCGATCAAGCGCGACATCGCCAACATCCTGGACTCGGTCTACGAGCGCGACCACGTCCGGGTCGACACGGGCATGGCCGACACGGCCGTCACGATCGGCCACAACCTGAAGGCCGTGATCGCCGATCTCGAGAAGCGGATGCGGTCCGCCGCGGCCGATCTCGACTTCGAGGAGGCGGCGCGGCTGCGCGACGAGCTCAAGCGCCTGCAGATGACCGAACTCACGCTCGGCGCGGACCCGAAGGCGAGCCAGGGCGACGTCGAGGCGGCGGCCGGCCGCTTCGCGGGCGAGCGCCAGTACGGCGCCAAGGCGAACCTGCCCGCCGCCGGCCGCGCCCGGAAGCCGACGCTCGACGAGATGGGCCCGCACAACCGCGAGATGCTGGTCCCGACCGGGCCGGCGCCCGAGCGCCCCGTCCCGCGCTCCACCGCCGGCCTCACGGGCGGGAAACCGAAGTGGAAGGGCCGCAAGCGGGGGTGAGCGAACGGACGATTCGCCGGCGGCTCGGACCCTTCGGGGAACCTGTGCCGCGCTGCAGCGTCATCCGATCACCACTCTGTTCGGGATCGAACAATGTCGACCACGCCGCTCGCCTCCCCTCCCCTGTCCGTCACGCCCTCCGACCGCATGGCCGCGATGAGCGGATTGCTCGCCCAGAACTGGTGGGCTCTCGCGCTGCGCGGCGCGATGGGGATCGTCTTCGGCGTCCTGGCCATCGCGCTGCCCGGCGTGACGCTCGCGACCCTCGTGATCCTGTTCGCGGCCTACATGCTGGTCGACGGCGTGTTCGCGATCGTGGCGGCCGTGAAGGCGGCCGGCAAGGGGCGGCGCTGGGGCTTCCTGGCACTCGAGGGCGTCGCCGACATCGCGGCCGGCGCCGTCGCGCTCCTGTGGCCGGCGATCTCGGTCCTCGTCTTCGTCTACCTCGTCGCGTTCTGGTCGATCCTGTCCGGCATCCTGCTGCTCGGCGCGGCCTTCCGGCTCGATGCCGCCCACGGGCGCTGGTGGATGGCGATCTCCGGCGCCTTCTCGGTCATCTTCGGCATCGCGGTCCTCCTGGCGCCCGGCGCCGCGGCCCTCGCCATGACGCTCTGGCTCGGCGCCTACGCGGTCGTGTTCGGCGTCATGCTGCTGGTCCTCGCCTTCCGGCTGCGCTCGCGTCATACGGGTCGGACCGACATGACCGCGCGCCCCGCCGCGCTCTGAAAGGCCCAGCATGACGATCCGCTTCGCCGCGATCCTGGGACTCGCCCTCGCCGGCGCGGCCGCCGCGCCGGCCGGGGCGCAGCCCCATCCCTCGACCGACCGGATGCGCGTCACGGTCCGATCGGCGCTCGCCGGTCCGATCTGCGACCGCCGCGAGGTCGGCACCTGCCAGTCGGAGGCCCGGTCGCGCGCCATCGCGTGCGACGCGTTCTCCGACCGCCTCGGCTGCGCCGACACGGTGATCGCCGCGCAATCGGCCTGCCTCCGCGCGACGGGCTGCTACTGAGCCCGCGTCAGACGTGGAGGTAGCGGTCCTTCACGGTCGGATCGCTGGCGAGCGAGGCGCTGTCGCCCATCCAGGCGATGCGCCCCTTCTCGATGACGACGTGCCGGTCCGCGAAGGCGGCCAGCGCGTCGACGTTCTTGTCGACCACCAGGATCGACTGCCCCTCCGCCTTCAGCCGCTTGAGCACGCCCCAGATCTCCTGGCGGATCAGGGGCGCGAGCCCCTCGGTCGCCTCGTCGAGGATGAGGAGCTTCGGGTTCGTCATCAGGGCGCGGCCGACCGCCAGCATCTGCTGCTCGCCGCCCGAGAGCTGCGAGCCGAGATTGCCGCGCCGCTCGGCGAGGCGCGGGAACAGGGCGTAGATCTCGCGCAGCGTCCAGCGGGCCGGGCCGAACCGCGCGGCCGCGGTCGCGACGAGGTTCTCGTGGACCGTCAGCGTCGGGAAGATCTGCCGTCCCTCCGGGACGAGGCCGAGCCCCGCCTGCCCGATCCGGTAGGCCGCCCGCCCGGCGATCTCGCGCCCCTCGAACCGGACGGACCCGGCGCTCGGCGGCAGGAGCCCCATGACGGCCTTGATGGTGGTCGTCTTGCCCATGCCGTTGCGGCCGATCAGCGTCACGACCTCGGCGCGCCCGACCGCGAACCCGACGCCGAACAGGACGCGCGCCGGTCCGTAGCCGGCCTCCAGCCCCTCGACCTCCAGCATCAGGCCGCCTCCTCGCCGAGATACGCCGCGCGCACCTGCGGATCGGCCCGGATGGTCGCCGGATCGCCGGTCGCGACGACCTTGCCGTAGACCAGGACGGAGACCCGATCCGCGAGCGCGAACACGGCCTCCATGTCGTGCTCGATGAGGAGGATCGTGATCTCGCCCTTCAGCGCGCGCAGGATCTCGACCACGCCGCGGCTCTCGTCGTGGCTCGTGCCGGCCAGCGGCTCGTCCAGGATGAGCAGGCTCGGCGCCGTCGCCAGCGCGACGGCGAGTTCGAGCTGGCGCTTCTCGCCGTACGAGAGGAGCGCCGCCGGCACGCCGGCGCGGTGCGCGAGCCCGAAGCGTTCCAGCAGCGCGAGGGCGGGCGCGTTGAGCGCGTCGTCGCGACGCGCCGGCCGCAGGAACCGGAACGACGAGCCGGACCGGGCCTGCACGGCGACCGCGACGTTCTCGAGCGCCGTGAAGGCGGGCAGGACGGAGATGATCTGGAACGAGCGCGCGAGCCCGAGGCGGACGCGCTCGGCCATGGACAGCCGCGTGACGTCCCGGCCCGCGAACAGGACGCGGCCGCGATCGGAGCGGGCGAGCCCGGAGATCTGGTGGACGAGCGTCGTCTTGCCGGCGCCGTTCGGCCCGATGACGGCGTGCAGCTCGCCCGGCCGGAGGTCGAGCGAGACGTCGTCCGTCACGCGCAGCGCGCCGTAGCTCTTCGACAGGCCCTCGAGGCGGAGGAGCGGCTCGGTCACGCCCCCCTCCCCCGGCCGATCCCAACGAGGCCGCCCCGCGCGAACAGCACCGCGAGGACGAGCAGGGGGCCGAACACGAGCCGCCAATGTTCGAGGTAGTGCGACAGGACCTCCTCGGCGAGGAGGAAGGCGGCCGCCCCGAGGATCGCCCCGTGCAGGCTGCCGAGACCGCCGAGGACGACGACGAAGATGAGGTCGCCCGAGCGCTGCCAGCTCATCACGGCCGGGCTGACGAAGCCCGACAGGTTCGCGAGGAGGAAGCCCGCGACGCCCGCGACGGCGCCCGCCAGCGCGTAGGCGACGAGCCGGTAGCGGAAGGCCTCGAAGCCGACCGCCTCCATGCGGATCTCGTTCTCCTTCAGGCCGCGCAGCACGCGCCCGAAGCGCGACGCCGTCACGCGCCGCAGCCCGAGATAGGCGGCGCCGAGCACGGCGAGGGACACCCAGTAGAGCGCCGCGTCGCCCTTCAGCCACGGCCGGTCGAACAGGAGCGAGCGGCCCGGCAGGGTCATGCCGTCGTCGCCGCCGTAGCCGGAGAGCGCGGTGGCGAGGAAGAACAGCATCTGCCCGAAGGCGAGCGTGATCATGATGAAGTAGACGCCCTGCGTGCGCAGCGCGATGACGCCCGACGCGAGCGCGAACAGGACGGAGCCGCCGATCGCGGCCGCGAGCTGCGGGCCCGCCTCCTCGATCCCGTGGCTCGACAGGATGCCGACCGCGTAGGCGCCGATGCCCAGGAAGGCGGCATGGCCGAAGGAGACGAGCCCGCCGTAGCCGATGAGGAGATCCAGCGACATCGCCGCGAGCGCGACCACGACGACCCGCGTCATGAGCGACAGGATGAAGCCCTCGGGCCCGAGCTTGGCGAGGAGCGGAACGGCCGCGAGCAGCGCGAACAGGACGAGGGGAACGAGCCAGTCGCGGGGCGACGCGGTCGGCGAGCGGATCGCCGGGGTGGCGGCGGCCACGGGCTCGGCGCTCACCGCTTGGCCGGGAACAGGCCGGACGGCTTCACGAACAGGGTCGCGGCCATCAGGATGTAGATCAGCATGGGGGCGATCGCCCGGCCCGTCTGGCTCGCGGCCGACGGGTCGAGGACGAAGCGGAGCAGCGTCGGCGCGAAGAAGCGGCCGAGCGTGTCGACCAGCCCGACGAGGATCGCGCCGAGGAAGGCGCCCCGCACCGATCCGATCCCGCCGATGACGATGACCACGAAGGCCAGGATGAGGACGTTGTCCCCCATGCCGGGCTCGACGGACAGGATGGGCGCCACCATGGCGCCAGCGAACCCGGCCAGCATGGCGCCGAACCCGAACACGACCGTGAACAGGAGCCGGATGTTGACGCCGAGCGCCGACACCATCGGCGCGTTGGTGGCGCCGGCCCGGACCAGCATGCCGATCCGCGTGTGCCCGACGATGCCGTAGAGCAGCCCCGCGACCCCGAGCCCGGCCGCGATGATGGCGAGGCGGTAGACCGGGTAGTTCAACCCGCCGATCGGGATCGAGCCCGACAGGATGTCGGGCACGGGCACGCCCAGGGGCGCCGCGCCCCAGACCACCCGGACGGCCTCGTTGAGGAAGATGATGATGCCGAAGGTCGCCAGCACCTGGTCGAGGTGGTCGCGGTCGTAGAGGTGCCGGAAGACCAGCGCCTCCAGGAGGAGGCCGAAGGCGAGCGCGGACGGCAGCGCGAGGAGGAGCGCGGTGCCGAACGAGCCCGTCCAGGCCGCGAAGGCCGCCGTCAGGTAGGCGCCGACCATGTACTGGACGCCGTGGGCGAGGTTGATGAAGTCCATGACGCCGAAGACGAGCGTCAGGCCGGCCGCGATCAGGAAGAGGATCAGGCCGAACTGGACGCCGTTCAGCGCCTGCAGGGCGAAGAGCGTCCAGGTCATGCGGCGCGGCCGACCTGCTCGGGCGCGAAGCCGGCGCGCCGGGCGTAGCCCCGCACGATCGCCTCGCGCTCCGGGTGGGGCAGGACGGAATCGACGTCCGCGAACCCGTCGGGCGCGAGCGCCTCGACCGCGTCGATCACGCCCTCGGGGCCGCCCGCCCGGTTCGCCTGGACGATCGCGGCCGTGAGCGGCAGCCGCTCGGCCTCGTAGGCCGCGAGGCCGGCCGCCGGATGCTCGGCGGCGACGAGCCGGTCGGCGAGGCAGCGGGCGTCGAGGATGGCCTGGCTCGCCCCGTTGGAGCCGACCGGGTACATCGGATGGGCCGCGTCCCCGAGCAGCGTCACCCGTCCGTGCGACCAGCGGGGCAGCGGATCGCGGTCGCACATCGGGTATTCGAAGATCTCGGCCGTCGCCGCGACCAGGGCGGGCGCGTCGACGTCGGGCAGCGCGAAGCGGCCGATCGCGGCCTCGACATCGGCGCGGCGCGCCGGGCGGGACCAGTCCTCGCGCGGCGGCGGCGCGCCGGGCTCCGCGACGGTTGCGATGATGGCCCAGTTGGTGAGGCGCCGGTCCGGCGCCGTGCCGGGCGCGATCGGGTAGACGACGAGCTTCGCGCTCATGCCGCCCGCGACGATCATGGAGCAGCCGTCGAGGAAGACCGGCCAGTCGGCCGCGCCGCGCCACAGCACGCGACCGTTCCAGCGCGGCGCGCCCTCGCCGGGGAACAGCCGGGTCCGCACGACCGAATGGATGCCGTCGGCCGCGATGAGGACGTCGCCGTGCGCCGTGGCGACCGACCGGCCGTCGCGGCCCGCGAAATGGGCCGTGACGCCGCCCTCGTCGGAGGCGAAGTCGGCGAGGCGGCAGCCCGTCCGGACCGCCCCCGGCCCGAGCCGATCGAGCACGGCTGCATGGATCACGCCCTGGAGCCGGCCGCGGTGGATGGAGAATTGCGGCACGGGGAACCCGGCACCGAGGCCGCGGGGCTCGCGCCACACGGTCTGGCCGAACCGGTTCGCGTAGATCAGCTCGCTGGTCCGCACCGCGACCGCGTCGAGCGCGTCGAGGAGGCCGAGCTCGGCGAGCTCCGCGATCGCGTGCGGCAGCGTGTTGATGCCCACGCCGAGCTCGCGGATGGTCTCGGCCTGCTCGTAGAGCTCGACCGCGATCCCGCGCGCGTGGAGCGCGAGCGCCGTCGTGAGCCCGCCGACGCCACCGCCGACGACGATCGCCTTCATGGCCGGAGGCTCCGGGCGGGAGCGACGCGTGGCGTCGCCGCGATCCGCGCGCCGCGAAGGGGTCGGCCCGGTCTCACGATCGAGCCGACGTGGCCCCGCCCCGCGGCGCGCTTCGGAGGGAAGGCCGTGCGGGACCCGGGCCGGGTGCTCATGCCGCGCCCGGAGGCGGGGGCAGGAAGTTCACGTCGTGCCGCGCCGAGAGGGCGACGACGTCGTCCGGCTTCTGCCCGGGCAGGTCGTGGATGCCCTGGAACAGCTCGAACAGCCGGCCCGTCGGCGAGACCCAGAACAGGCATTTCGCGGTCGCGCCCGAGCGGTTGAAGATGCCGTGCGGCCTGCCCCGCGGCAGCCGGACGAGATCGCCCGGCCGCCCGGAGGTCTCCTCGCCGTCCAGCCAGAATTCGAGCGTGCCCTCGAGGATGTAGAGGTACTCGTCCTGGAGCGGATGGGCGTGGGGCGGCACGAAGGTGCCGTCCGGGAAGGTCGCGTGCCAGGAGAAGCTGTCCTCCGTCACGCTCTTCGGGACATAGGTCTGCCCCAGGATGTGCCACGTGATGCCGTCGACGCCGGCACCGGCCGGCGTGATCCCGGCGGTCTCGCTGCGCATGGCGCCCTCAGCCATCAGCTGCCGACCTTGCAATCCTTGGCGTAGGTGTCGGCCTGGCTCGAGAAGACCTTCTCGACGATCTCCGTCTGATACTTGCCGTCGGGACGCTTGGCGGCCTTGGCGAGGTAGAAGTCCTGGATCGGGAAGCCGTTCGGGCTGAACTTGAAGGCGCCGCGGAGCGAGGTGAAATCCGCCTTGCGGAAGGCCGCCCGGAGCGCGTCCTTGTTGCTCGTGTCGCCCTTCGTGGCCTTGAGGGCGGAATCGATCAGGAGGCCGGCGTCGTAGGCCTGGAAGGCGTAGGAGCCCGGCACGGCGTTGTAGGCGCCCTCGTAGGCGGCCACGAACTTCTTGTTGGCGGGGGTGTCGAGGTTCGGCGTCCAGTTCGCGCCGCTGAAGACGCCGATGCCGGCATCCTGCTGGGCGGGCAGCGTGGATTCGTCGACCGTGAAGGCCGTGAGCAGCGGAATCTTGTCCGTCAGGCCGGCCTGCTTGTACTGCTTGACGAGGTTCACGCCCATGCCGCCCGGCATGAAGGTGAAGACCGCGTCCGGCTGCATGGAGGCGATCTTGGCGAGCTCGGACTGGAAGTCGAGCGTGTTCAGGGGCGTGTAGGATTCCTCGACGATCTCGCCCTTGTACTGGCTCTTGAAGCCCGCGACCGAATCCTTGCCGGCCTGGTAGTTCGGGGCGAGCAGGTAGACCTTCTTGTAGCCGCGGTCCTGCGCGACTTTGCCCAGGATCGAGTGGACCTGGTCGTTCTGGTAGGACGTCACGAAGAAGTTGGGATTGCAGGCGCGGCCCGCATAGCTCGACGGCCCGGCGTTCGGGCTGATCAGGATCGCGCCCGAATCCGTGACGGGCTTGAAGATCGCCTGCAGCACGTTCGAGAAGATCGGGCCGACGACGAAGTCGACCTTGTCGCGCTCGAGCAGGCCCTTGACCTTCGTGACGGCGACGTCCGGCTTCAGCTCGTCGTCGACGACGACGAGCTCCGCCTCGCGGCCGCCGAGCTTGCCGCCGAGGTCCTTCAGGGCGAGTTCGAGGCCGTTGCGGGCCTGCTGGCCGAGCACCGCCGACGGACCCGACAGCGTCAGCACGACGCCGACCTTCACCTTGTCCTGCGCGAGCACGGCGCCGGACGCGACCGTGGACAGGAGGGCCGCGAGGCCGAACCGAAGAACTGGCTTCATGTCGCTGTGACTCCCTCTGTCCCGAGGCCGACGGGGCCGGATCGGCGTGGCCGGGAACCGTTGCGGAGCCCGGTTGCAGAAGCCGTGCCGGCCCAGCTTGCCAGCCGATGTTTGAAGCTTAAAGTAAAGCCGCTTCCGCCCGCAAGCCCGTGGGCGGCGCGTTTCCGGGGACCGGATGGCGGGATCTCTGACAGGCCGGCACGCGCTGGTGACGGGGGGGAGCCGCGGCATCGGCCGCGCCATCGCGGCCGCCCTGCGCGGTGCCGGCGCCGACGTCACGATCGTCGGCCGGGATCCCGCGACGCTCGCGGCCGTCGTCTCGGCCGGCGACGCCACGGGCTTCGCGGTGGCGGACGTCACGGACGGAGCCGCGCTCGCCCGCGCCGTGGGGGCGCTGGACCGGTCCGCCGACATCCTCGTCGCCAATGCCGGGGAGGCCGTGTCGAAGCCGTTCGCGAGGACGAGCGAGGCGGATTTCGCCGCGATGCTCGGCGTGAACCTCCTGGGCGTGGTCGGCGCCTGCCGGGCCGTGCTCGGCCCCATGCAGGAGGCCGGCTCCGGCCGCATCGTGGCCGTCGCGTCGACGGCCGGCCTGAAGGGCTACCCCTACGTCACGGCCTATTGCGCGGCCAAGCACGCGGTCGTCGGCTTCGTGCGCGCGCTCGCCCTCGAGACGGCCAGGACGGGCGTGACCGTGAACGCGGTCTGCCCCGGCTTCACGGAGACGGACCTCGTCGCGACCTCGCTCGACCGGATCGTCGAGAAGACCGGCCGCTCGCGCGAGGCGGCGCTCGCCGAACTCACGAGATCCAATCCGCAGGGCCGCCTCGTGCGCCCGGAGGAGGTGGCGGACGCGGTCCTGTGGCTCTGCGGGGCCGGCGCGGCCTCCGTCACCGGGCAGACGATCGCGGTCGCGGGCGGTGAAGTGTGACGGACGGCATGGCCGCCCTCGCCGGCGCGCCGCGCCGATCCACGCCGGGGCGCGGCGAGGTGCGCCTCTGGCTGCGCCTCCTCACCTGCACCACGACGATCGAGGCCGAGATCCGCCGACGGCTCCGGCGCGAGTTCGGCGTGACGCTGCCGCGCTTCGACGTGATGGCGGCGCTGGACCGGGCGCCCGACGGCCTGACGCTCTCGGAGGTGTCGAAGCGCATGATGGTCTCGAACGGCAACCTGACGGGGCTCGTCGAGCGGCTGGTCGCGTCCGGCCACGTCAACCGTCGCCCCTCCCCGACCGACCGCCGCGCGCAGGTCATCAGCCTGACGGAGACCGGCCGCTCCGACTTCCGCGTCATGGCGGCGGCCCACGAGGGCTGGATCGCCGCCATGCTGGCCGACCTGCCCGATCCCCGCATCGCCGAGCTCACCGACCTCCTCGGCCGGGCGAAGTCCTCGGCCCGCAAGGTCGCGACCGATGACTGACCGCACGTTCCTCGCCTGGCCCTTCTTCGAGCCGCGCCACGCCGAGTTCGCGGACCGGCTCGCCGCCTGGGCGGCCGAGCACGTTCCCCCGCTGGTGGACCACCACGACACGGACGCGTCCTGCCGCGCGCTCGTCGCGGCGCTCGGCCGCGACGGCTGGCTCCTGCCGGCCGTGCCCGGGCACGACGGCGGCGCGGCTCCCTACGACGTCCGCACCCTCTGCCTCGCCCGCGAGACGCTGGCCTCCGTGAGCGGGCTCGCGGATTTCGCCTTCGCCATGCAGGGCCTCGGCACCGGGCCGGTCGGCCTCTTCGGCACGGCGGAGCAGAAGGCGCGCTGGCTGCCCGGCGTCGGGAGGGGCGAGCGGATCGCGGCCTTCGCGCTCTCCGAGCCCGAGGCCGGGTCCGACGTGGCCGCGATGGCGACGACCGCCGTGCCGGACGGCAACGCCCACGTCCGCATCGACGGCCTCAAGACCTGGATCTCGAACGGCGGCATCGCCGACCACTACGTCGTCTTCGCCCGCACGGGCGAGGCGCCCGGCGCGCGCGGGCTCTCGGCCTTCTGGGTCGAGGCGGACACGCCGGGCCTGACGGTCGTCGAGCGCATCGACGTCGTGGCGCCCCACCCGCTCGCGACGCTCCGTTTCGACGGCTGCCGGATCCCGGCCGCGAACCGCATCGGCGGCCCGGGCGAGGGCTTCAAGGTCGCCATGGCGACGCTGGACGTCTTCCGCTCGACCGTCGGCGCGGCCGCGCTCGGCTTCGCGCGTCGCGCGCTCGACGAGGCGATCGGCCATGCCGGGACGCGCCGGCTCTTCGGCGCGCCGCTCGGCGACCTGCAGCTCACCCAGGCCGCGCTCGCCGACATGGCGACGGCGGTCGATACCTCGGCGCTCCTCGTCTACCGGGCGGCCTGGACCAAGGACGGCGGCGCCGCCCGCGTCACGCGCGAGGCCGCCATGGCCAAGATGCACGCGACCGAGAGCGCCCAGGTCGTCATCGACAAGGCCGTGCAGATCTTCGGCGGCGCGGGCGTCCGCCGCGGCGTCAAGGTCGAGGAACTCTACCGCGAGATCCGGGCGCTCCGGATCTACGAGGGCGCGACCGAGGTGCAGAAGGTCGTCATCGCCCGCGATCTCCTGAAGGCCGCCGCCCGATGACGAGAACCGCCCATCTCGACACCTTCGCGGCCGACAACCTGCCGCCGCGCGAACACTGGCCCGTCATGCTCGACGGGCATCCGGCCTACCGCTACCCGGAGCGCCTGAACTGCGTCGGGCCGCTGCTCGACCGATGGGTCGAGGAGGGACACGGGGACCGGCCCTGCCTGTTCTCGCCCGAGGAATCGCTGACCTACGCCGAGCTGCAGGCCCGCGTGAACCGGCTCTGCAACGTCTTCCGGGACATGGGGCTCGTCCCCGGCTCGCGGCTGTTCCTGCGCTCGGCCAACAATCCCTGGATGGTCGCGACCTACCTCGCCGGCCTCAAGGCGGGGCTCGTCGTCGTCGCCACCATGCCGCTGCTCCGCGCCAAGGAGATCGCCTACCCGATCAACAAGGCCGTCATCTCCGTGGCGCTCTGCGACGCGAAGCTCGCGGACGAGATGGAGAAGGCGAGGCCGCTCTGCCCCGGGCTCGACCGCGTGGTCTACTGGGGCAACGGCGAGCTGGAGGCGCTGGCCGAGGCCGCCTCGCCCGTCTTCGAGGCGGTCGATACGGCGGCGGACGACATCTGCCTCATCGCCTTCACGTCGGGCACGACGGGCGAACCGAAGGGCTGCATGCACGCCCACCGGGACATGCTGGCCATCTGCGACGGCTTCTCGGGCATGATCCTGAAGCCGGACGCGTCCGACCGCTTCATCGGCTCGGCCCCCTTCGCCTTCACGTTCGGCCTCGGCATCGTGCTCTTCCCCATGCGGGTCGGCGCGTCCTACGTCGTCGTGGAGAAGGCCGGCCCGGACGACCTGCCGGCGGCGATCGAGCGGTTCCGTCCCACGATCTGCTTCACGGCCCCGACCGCCTACCGGGCCATGATCCCGAAGCTGACGCAGTTCGACATGACCTCGCTCCGGACCTGCGTCTCGGCCGGCGAGACGCTGCCGCGCGGGACCTACGAGGCCTGGCTCGCCGCGACCGGCCTCCGGCTCGTCGACGGGATCGGCGGCACAGAGGTGCTGCACATCTACATCGCCTCGCCCGAGCACGAGATCCGGCCCGGCTCCACGGGCCGCGTCATCCCCGGCTACGAGGCGAAGATCGTCGACGAGGACGGCCGCGACCTGCCGCACGGGACCGTCGGACGGCTCGCGCTCCGCGGGCCCATCGGGTGCCGCTATCTCGCCGACGCGCGCCAGACGAAATACGTCCAGAACGGCTGGAACCTGCCCGGCGACAGCTTCGTGCAGGATGAGGACGGCTATTTCTGGTACCAGGCGCGCTCCGACGACATGATCATCTCGGCCGGCTACAACATCGCCGGGCCGGAGGTGGAGGCGGCGCTCCTCACGCATCCCGCCGTCGCCGAATGCGGCGTCGTCGGCGCGCCGGACCCGGAGCGCGGCTCCGTCGTGAAGGCCTACGTGGTCCTCGCGGACGGACGGACGGGCGATCCGGCGCTCGCCAAGGCGCTGCAGGACCACGTCAAGGCCGAGATCGCCCCCTACAAGTATCCGCGCGCCGTCGTCTTCGTCGACGCGCTGCCGAAGACGGCGTCCGGCAAGCTGCAGCGGGTCGCGCTGCGCCGCATCGCCGAGGAGGACGGTGCGCCGTCATGAGCGCGTCGAGCCGCCCCGCCCCGCCCCCCTACGGAGACCTGCCGGCCGGCACCTGGCGGACGGACGTGCCCGTGCTGTTCTCGCATTGCGATCCGGCCGGCATCGTCTACTTCGCCCGCTTCTTCGACATGGCGAACGGCGTGATCGAGGGGTGGTTCTCGGCCGCCCTCGGCCTCTCCTATGCCGATGTCATCGGCCCGCGCCGGATCGGCCTCGGCTACGCGGCCGTCGCGGCCGAGTTCGTGCGGCCCGCGCTGCACGGCGACGTCCTGACGTTCGCCGTCATGGTCGACCGGATCGGCGGCGCGTCGCTCGCCCTGTCGCTCGCGGCCTACCGGGCGGGGGAACCGATCCTGCTGCTGCGGATGACCATCGTCACGACGTCGCTCGTCGCCCATAAGGCCATCCCGATTCCCGACGACCTGCGGGCCGCGCTCGCCCGCTACCAGGATGCCTGCCGATGACGGCTCCCGTACCGCCGATCCTCGACGACGAGGAGGGCCGCCCGACGATCCTGCAGCCGCAGGGCTGGCCGAAGCCGCGGGGCTACGCGAACGGCATGACGGGCGAGGGACGGATCGTCGTCACGGGGGGGCTCGTCGGGTGGGACGTCATGGGCCAGTTCCCGGACGGGTTCGTCGCCCAGGCGCGCCTCTGCTTCCAGAACATCCGGGCCGTTCTGGCGGAGGCCGGCGCGTCGCCGCATCACCTCGTGCGGCTCACCTGGTACGTCGTCGACGTCGAGGAATACCTCGCCGCCGGGCGGGAGGTGGGCCGGGCCTATCGGGAGACTTTCGGGCCGCATTTTCCCGCGATGGCGGTGGTCGGCGTGGTGCGCCTCGTCGAACCCGCCGCGCGCCTCGAGATCGAGGCGACGGCCATCGTGCCGACGATCGCGGTCCCGATCGTACCGAAGATCGTGAGCTGACGGCACGGCCGTTGCGTTCGAGGCCTCGACCATGAGCGCCACCCTGACACCGCCGGCGTCGGCTGCCCCGTCCGGCAGCACCGCTCCCATGATCGCCATCGCGGACCTGTCGAAGACGTTCCGGCGGCGGGACGGCGGCACCCATCTCGCGCTCGACCGCATCGCGCTCGACGTGCACGAGGGCGAGTTCGTGTCGATCCTCGGTCCGTCGGGCTGCGGGAAGTCGACCCTCCTCTACATGGTCGGCGGCTTCGTCGAGCCGTCGAGCGGCACCATCGCGGTCGGCGGCCGGCCCGTCACCGGACCCGGACCCGACCGGGGACCGGTCTTCCAGGAATTCGCCCTCTTTCCCTGGAAGACGGTGCTCGGCAACGTCGCCTACGGGCTCCGGGAGGCCGGGCTCGGACGGAGCGCCGCCGAGGCGCAGGCGCGCCAGCTGATCGAGCGCGTCGGCCTGAAGGGCTACGAGAGCTTCTATCCGAAGGAATTGTCCGGCGGCATGAAGCAGCGCGTCGCGATCGCCCGCACGCTCGCCTACGGGCCGGCCATCCTCCTCATGGACGAGCCGTTCGGCGCCCTCGACGCCCACACGCGCGTGCGGCTTCAGAACGAGCTGCTCGGCCTCTGGGAGCGCGACCGGAAGACCGTGCTGTTCGTCACGCACGCCGTGGACGAGGCGGTCTTCCTGTCCGACCGCGTCGTCGTGATGAGCCGCCAGCCCGGGCGCATCAAGGCGATCGTCCCCGTGGACCTGCCCCGGCCGCGCCGGCGCGAGGAGCTTCTCCTCGACCCGCGCTACCAGCGGCTCGTCATCGACCTCGAAGCCATGATCGAGGACCCGCCGGAGGACCTGCCGGCGTGACCGCGATCGTCCGCCGCCTGCCCGGCCTGCCGCCGCTGCTCGCCTGCCTCGCCCTGCTCCTCGCCTGGCAGGCCTTCGCCCACTGGGCGGCGCGGGGCGGCGTGCCGGACGCGCTGTCGACCGTCCGCGAGCTGCCGCTCATCCTCGGGGACCGGGACTCGCTCGGCGCCATCGCGGAGTCCCTCCGCCGCATGGCGACCGGCTTCGCCATCGCGCTGGTCGTCTCCGTGCCGCTCGGTCTCGTCATGGGCCGGAGCCGGATCGCGGCGGCCCTGCTCGACCCGCTCTTCATGATCGCCTATCCCGTGCCGAAGGCGGCCCTCATGCCGCTCATCATGCTGTGGCTCGGGGTCGGCGACGCCTCGAAGCTCCTCGTGATCGTGCTCGGCGTGTCGCTGCCGATCATCTACCACTCGGCCGCCGGGGCGCGCGGGATCGAGGAGAAGATGCTCTGGTCGGCGCGCGCCATGGGCATGGGTCCCGTCGGGCGGCTCACGCGCGTGGTGCTGCCCGCGGTCCTGCCCGAGATCCTCGTCGGCTGCCGCACGGGCATCGTGCTCGCGCTGATCACCATGATCACGTCGGAGATGATCGCCCGGCAGAACGGGGCGGGCAACATCCTGTTCTCGGCGCTCGACATGGCGCAGTACGAGACCGTCTACGCCATGATCCTGATCGTCTCCGCGCTCGGGATCGCGCTCGACATGCTGTTCGAGGTCCTGCGGGCCCGCCTGACGGGCTGGGCGGACGACCCGCACCTCATCGCGGCGCCGCCGTCGTGATCGCGCTCAGACGCGAGAGCCTGCTCGGGCTCCTGCCGATCCTCGCCCTGCTCGCGGCCTGGCAGGGCACGGTCGCGGGCGGGCTCGTGCCGCCCGCCCTCCTGCCGCCGCCGGCGGCCGTGTTCGGGCGGTTGGGCCAGAACCTCGTCGATCCGGCCTTCCTGGGCCATGCGGGCGTGACGCTCTACCGCCTCTTCGCGGGCTTCCTCATCGCGCTCGCCATCGGCGTGCCCCTCGGCCTCGCCGGCGCCCGCATCCGGGCGTTGGGGGCCGTCGTGCGGCCGCTGGTGCGCGTGCTGGCGCCCGTGCCGAAGATCGCGCTCTACCCGGCGCTCATCCTGTCGCTCGGCTTCGACGACGCCTCGAAGATCGTGCTCGTCGTGGCGGACGCGCTCTTCCCGATCCTGCTCGCCACCTTCGCGGGCGCCGCGTCCGTGGAGCCGAAGCTCGTCTGGTCCGCCCGGGCGGCCGGCACCTCGGCGGCGGCCACGCTGTGGAAGGTCGTGCTGCCGGCCACCCTTCCCGCCATCCTGACGGGCAGCCGGATCGCGCTCGTCATCGCCTGCATCGTCGTGTTCCTGGCCGAGATGATCACCTCGACGGACGGGCTCGGCTACCTGCTCGTCCGGGCGACGCGCACCTTCCAGATCGTCGACATGTTCGTGCCCCTGCTGGCGATCTCGGGCATCGGCCTCCTGCTGAACGGCGCGCTCGCCCTCGCCCGCCGCCACCTCCTGAGGGGCTTTCCGGAGGAGGGCTAGCGCGCCCCGACCGCGGCGTCAGGCGGACAGCACGGGCGCGCGGTCGATCCATCGGGCCGCGGCCTCGTGCGCCGCCGCGAGGCGCAGGCACATCGCCTCGCCGCCGAAGGGCGCGACGGCCTGGATGCCGGTCGGCAGGCCCGCCGGCCCGAACCCCGCCGGGATCGAGATCGCGGGCGAGCCCGCCATCGTGGCCGGGATCATGGCCTCGAGCCAGCGATGGTAGGTGTCCATCGGCCGCCCCGCGATGGCGCGCGGCCAGGTGGTCGTCTTGTCGTAGGGGAAGACCTGCGCGGCCGGCAGCAGCAGCGCGTCGTAGCGCGCGAAGAGGCGCGCCATCGCCCGGAACCAGGCCGTGCGGCCGGCCGACGCCTCCGCGACGTCCAGGGCGGAGAGCGCCAGGCCGCGCTCGATGTCGGCCAGGGCCTCGTCCTTCATCAGGGCGCGCTTGGCGGGATCCCGCGCGAGGGCCGCGTAGCCGGATGCGACCGCGAAGCCGCGGAGCGGCAGCCATGCATCGAAGAAGGACGAGGCCGGCACGTCGAGCCGCGCCTCCTCGACGATCGCGCCGAGGTCCTCGAAGACCCGGAGCGCGCCGCGGCACAGGTCGAGGATGCCGTCCTCGACGGGCAGGTGGCCGTCGAGATCGCCGAGCCAGCCCAGCCGCAGGCCGCGGACCTCCGTCTCCGGCGGGCGCGACAGCGCGGGATCGTGGGCGAGGCTGCCGGGCACGCGCGGATCCGGCCCCGCCATCACGCCGAGCAGGAGCGCGAGGTCGGGAACCGTGCGGGCCATCGGGCCGAGCACCGTCAGCGAGGGCAGGAAGGCGTCCGTCTTGTCCGTCGGCACGCGGCCGGGCGTCGGGCGCAGGCCGAAGACGTTGTTGAAGGCGGCCGGGTTGCGGAGGGAGCCCGCATGGTCGCTGCCGTCGGCGACCGGCAGCATCCGCAGCGCCAGCGCGGCGCCGGCGCCGCCGCTCGATCCGCCGGCCGTCTTCGTCGGATCGTAGGCGTTGCCGGTGGCGCCGAAGACCGTGTTGTAGGTCTGCGAACCGAGGCCGAATTCCGGCACGTTCGTCTTCGCGACGACGATCCCGCCGGCGGCCTTCAGGCGCGCCACCATGATCGAGTCGCTCTCCGCCACCTGGTCGCGGAAGAGCGGAGAGCCGAGCGTGAGGGGAAGGCCGGCGGCGGCCTCGAGGTCCTTCACGGCGAGGGGAAGGCCGTGGAGCGGCCCGGTGGCGCCCCCGGAGGCCAGCACGGCGTCGGCGGCGGCCGCGTCCGCGAGGCAGGCCGCCCTCCCGCGCAGGGACACGATGGCGTTCACGGCCGGGTTCAGGCGCTCGATCCGGTCGAGATAGGCGCCCATCACGTCGACGCACGAGACCGTCCGGGCTCGGATGGCGGCGGCGAGCGTGGTCGCGTCGGAGGAGACGATGTCGGGAGCGAGCGTCGGCGTCATGCGATGCCCAAAGCACCGATCGGGCCGGTTGGCCATCCTGCGGCGCACGCGCGGCGCGGCCCGTGGCGCATG
>JAEUAC010000251.1 GCA_019695455.1 Methylorubrum extorquens
TGGCGGCGCGCGAGCGCGCGATCGAAGACGACGGGAGCGTCCATGCGCCCCTATCGGCCCCGGCGCGGCCGCTGCCAAGCCGGCGTCGCGCTTTCGTGCGCCGGGCCGGCCGGCTACGCTTCGCGCATGAGCGCCTTCGCCCGTGCGGCCCGGAGGGTGGCCGGCCCGCTGCGGGCCTTCGGCCGCGGCGCCGTGACGCTCGTCTACCCGCCGGCCTGCATCGCCTGCTCGGCCGCGACCGGCACGCCGCACACGCTCTGCGCCGCCTGCTGGTCGACGATCCGCTTCATCGAGCGCCCGTTCTGCGAGCGGCTCGGGACGCCCTTCGCGGTCGATCTCGGCATGCCGCTCGTCTCGCCGGCCGCCATCGCGGACCCGCCGGTCTTCGCCCGGGCGCGCGCGGTCGCCCGCTACGACGAGGCGGCCCGCACGCTGGTCCACAAGCTGAAATACGGAGACCGGCTCGATCTCGCCCGGGCGATCGGCGGCATGATGGCCCGCTCCGGCGCCGAGCTCGCGGCCGAGGCGGACCTCGTCGTGCCCGTGCCCCTGCACCGGACGCGGCTCTGGTGGCGCCGGTTCAACCAGGCGCAGGAGCTCGCCCGGGTGGTGGCCGGGATCCACGAACGCCCGTGCGACCCGCTCCTCCTCGCCCGCGTCCGGCCGACGCGTCCCCAGGTGGGGCTGAGCCGCAACCAGCGGGCCGACAACCTCCAGGGCGCGTTCCGGGTGCCGGACGCGGCGAAGCCGCGGATCAGGGGCCGGCGCGTGCTGCTCGTGGACGACGTCCTCACCACGGGGGCGACGGCCAACGCGGCGTCGCGGGCGCTGCTGCGGGGCGGGGCGGCGGCCGTCGACGTGCTCTGCTTCTGCCGGGTGGTGCCGGATGCCTGAGCCGGCGCGCGTTGCCGCGACGCCGCCCCTCTTGCTAGGGAGGAGGATCGCGCGCGGCGGAGATCGTCCCATGACGTCCGTGACCATCTACACGAAATCCTGGTGCCCCTATTGCCAGGCCGCCAAGGAACTCCTGACCGAGAAGGGCGTCGCCTTCGAGGAGATCGAGATCACGGGCAAGGCCGACAAGCGCGACGAGATGCTGGGCCGCGCCGGCGGCCGGACGACCGTCCCGCAGATCTTCATCGGCGACCGCCACGTCGGCGGCTGCGACGACCTCCACGCGCTCGACCGCAAGGGCGAGCTCGACCGCCTGCTCGCCTGAGAGGAGCCGCCATGACCCGCTTCAAAGCCGCCTGCATCGGCATGCGCTCCGGGCGCGATCCGCTCGCCAACCGCGACGCCGCCATCCGCATGATCCGCGAGGCGGCGGATGCCGGCGCGGAGTTCGTGCAGACGCCCGAGATGACCTCCCTCATCGAGCGCGGGCGGGACAACCTCTTCGCCAAGATCGGGCCCGAGGGCTCCGATCCGACGCTCGCCGGGCTGCGCGAGGTGGCGCGCGAGCGCGGCCTCGTCGTCCATGTCGGCTCGCTCGCCGTCCTGAACGGCGACAAGGTCGCCAACCGCGGCTTCGTGATCGATGCCGAGGGCGCCATCACGGCCCGCTACGACAAGGTCCACCTGTTCGACGTCGACCTGCCCTCCGGCGAATCCTGGCGCGAATCGGCGACCTACACGGGCGGCGACCGGGCCGTGATCGCCGAGACGCCCTGGGCCATGCTCGGCATGACCATCTGCTACGACGTGCGCTTCCCGGCGCTCTACCGGGCGCTCGCCGAGGGCGGCGCCGAGATCCTGTCGGCGCCGGCCTGCTTCACCCGGCAGACCGGCGAGGCGCATTGGCACGTGCTGCACCGCGCCCGCGCGATCGAGACCGGCTCGTTCATGATCTCGGCCGCCCAGGGCGGCACCCACGAGGACGGGCGGCAGACCTTCGGCCATTCGCTCATCGTGGATCCCTGGGGCCGCGTGCTGGCCGACGGGTCGGACGAGCCCGGGTTCGTGATGGCGGAGATCGACCTCTCGCTCGTGGCCGACGCCCGGTCGCGGATCCCGGCGCTCCGGCACGGACGCCCCTTCGCGGTCGAGGTCGCCCGGGCGGCGACGCGGCGCTTGGCCGCGGCGGAATAGGCGATCGACGGACGCGAAGGCTCTCATGTCCCCGGCTGGGGGCATGGCTGGATGACGGCATGATCCGATACGCTTTGGCCTGCGACGCGGGCCACGACTTCGAATCCTGGTTCCCGTCTTCGGGATCCTACGACGCGCAGCTCGCGCGCGGGCTCGTCGCCTGCCCGCATTGCGGCTCGACGGCCGTCGAGAAGCGCCTGATGGCCCCGTCCCTCGGCCGCAAGGGCAACGCGGCCTCGCCCGCGCCGGCCGAGACGCCGGCGCAGGAGGTCCTCCCGCCGGCCCCGCCTCAGCCCGTCGCGATCCTGTCCGAGCGCGAGCAGGCCGTCCGGGCCATGCTGCGCGCCGTGCGCGAGCAGGTGACGAAGACGGCAGACTACGTCGGGCCGGCCTTCGCCGAGGAGGCCCGCAAGATCCATTACGGCGAGGCGGACCATCGCTCGATCTATGGGGAGGCGGACGGGGCGGAGGTCCGGGCCCTGATCGAGGAGGGCATCGAGATCGCGCCGCTGCCGATCGTGCCGGACGACCGCAACTGAGCGGCGCGACGGCCGATCCCGAGGCGCCCCGGACCTTCTTCACGTCCGACCACCATTTCGGCGACGGGCGCCGGCTCGGCATCGACCGCCGGCCCTTCCCGGACGTCTTCGCCATGGATGCCGCCATGGCGGCGCGCTGGAACGCGGCCGTCCGCCCCGTCGACACCGTCTGGCATCTCGGCGACGTCGCGCGCTCCCGCGATCCCGCCGCCGTCGCGGCGCTCCTGGCCGGCCTGAACGGGACCAAGCACCTCGTCGCGGGCAACAACGACGGCCCCGCCACGCTGGCGGCCCCGGGCTGGGCGAGCGTGTCGTCGTACGTCGAGATCGACGTCGACGGCCACGCCCTGGTCCTCTGCCACTACCCGTTCCGCACCTGGAACGGGTCCGGCCGGGGCGCCGTCGATCTCCACGGCCACAGCCACGGCCGCCTGTCCCGGATGACCCGGCAGGTCGACGTGGGCGTCGACGTGTGGGACTTCACGCCCGTGACGCTCGCGACCCTGCTCGGCCGCGGGCGGCGAAGGCCGGAGACACGGACATGAGCGGACAGGGACGGGCCGGCGCGGTCGCGCGTCGGCGGGTCGGGACCATCGAGGTCGTCGCCCTGGGCGACGGCGAACTCGACATCGCCGCATCCCTCTTCGGCGACGCCGATCCCGACGAGCGCACGCGGCTCGCCCGCGCGGCCGGCTTCGGAGGCGACGCGATCCCGCTCTCCATCAACACCTTCGCCATCCTGACGGGCGGCCGCACGCTCCTCGTCGACGCGGGCTCGGGCACGATGCGCGGCCCGACCGAGGGGTTCACGGGCCGGGCGCTCGCGGCGGCCGGCATCGCGCCGGACGGCGTCGATGCCGTCCTGATGACGCACATGCACGGCGACCACGCGGGCGGCCTGCGGCTGGCCTCGGGCGAGGCGGCCTTCCCCGGGGCCGAGCTGCGGCTCGCCCGGGCGGAGCTGGCGTTCTGGTCCGACGCGGCGCTCGAGGCCCGGATGCCGGACCGCATGGCGCCGACCTTCGCCAACGCCCGGGCCTGCTTCGCGCTCTACGGCGACCGCGTGCGGCCGTTCGCGCCCGGCGAGAGGATCGCGCCCGGCGTGACGGCCGTCGACCTGCCGGGCCACACGCCCGGCCACAGCGGCTTCCTCGTGGAGGACGGGGGCGAGCGGCTCCTCGTCTGGGCGGACGTCGTCCACGTGGCGGCGTTCCAGTTCGCCCATCCCGAATGGACGATCGGCTTCGACGTGGACGGCGCGGCCGCGGCCGCGACGCGGTCGCGCCTCCTCGCCGAGGTGTCCGAGAGCGGGCTCGCCGTCGCCGGCATGCACCTGCCGTTCCCGGGTTTCGGCACCGTGCGGCGCGAGGCCGGTGCCTACGCCTTCGCGGCCGCGGCGACGCGCTGAGGGCCGGCGCGCGGAATCTTGCGCGCCCGGGACGGCGATGTTAGAGGCGTGGCGTCAGCTTCGGTTATGGTGCGAGCCATCGTCGGGAGCGGGCCCGCGAGGGTCCCGCTCTTTTTTATTGCCCGACGGCAGCCCGAGGCGGCGCCCGAGTCGGACCATGCTGGACCCTGAACGACGCTTCCATACCGAGACCGGTGTCGCCGCCAAGGTGGCGGCCGCGATCGAGCCCGTGCTCGCCGATCTCGGCTTCCGGCTCGTGCGCGTGAAGGTCACGGCCCAGAACGGCACCACCGTGCAGATCATGGCCGAGCGCCCGGACGGCACCATGGGCGTCGAGGATTGCGAGGCCGTCAGCCGCGCCGTCTCGCCCGCCCTCGACCTCGCCGACCCCGTGCCGACCGCCTACAACCTCGAGGTCTCCTCGCCCGGCATCGACCGGCCGCTGGTCCGCCCGCAGGACTTCGCCCGCTGGGCCGGCTACGAGGCGAAGGTCGAGATGGCCGTCCCGCTCGACGGCCGCAAGCGCTTCCGCGGCCTCGTCCGCGGCGTCGAGGGCGACACGGCGCTCCTCGAGATGAAGGACGTGAAGGAGGGGATCGAGCCGCTCGCCCGGCTCCCGCTCACGTCCATCGGCGAGGCCCGCCTCGTCCTGACGGACGACCTCATCCGGGAATCGCTCCGGCGCGGCAAGGCCGCGTCCGGCGGCGATCCCGAGCCGGATCCCGAATCCGACCCCGAAGACAACGTCGTCCCGTTCAAGCGGCCCCCCGGCCGGCGGGGCCCGTCCCAGACCAAGACGAAGGAGTGACGCCATGGCGGTCAGCGCCAACAGGATCGAGCTTCTGCAGATCGCGGACGCGGTCGCCCGCGAGAAGGTGATCGACCGTTCCATCGTGGTCGCCGCCATGGAGGAGGCGATCGCGAAGGCCGCCCGCTCGCGCTACGGCGCCGAGACGGACGTCCACGCCGAGATCCACCCGAAGACCGGCGAGCTGCGGCTGTCGCGCCACCTGCTCGTGGTCGACCTCGTCGACAACGACGCGGTCGAGATCTCGCTGGAGGACGCGCGGCGCCGCAACCCGGCCGCCCAGGTCGGCGACGCCATCGCCGAGACGCTGCCGCCCTTCGATTTCGGCCGCATCGCCGCCCAGTCGGCCAAGCAGGTGATCGTCCAGAAGGTCCGCGACGCCGAGCGCGAGCGCCAGTACGACGAGTACAAGGACCGGATCGGCGAGATAATCAACGGCCTCGTCAAGCGGGTCGAGTACGGCAACGTCATCGTCGACCTGTCGGGCCGCGGCGAGGGCATCGTGCGGCGCGACGAGCTGATCCCGCGCGAGACCTTCCGGCCGGGCGACCGCATCCGGGCCTACCTCTTCGACGTCCGCCGGGAGGCGCGCGGGCCGCAGATCTTCCTGTCCCGCACGCATCCCCAGTTCATGGCGAAGCTGTTCACGTCCGAGGTGCCGGAGATCTACGACGGCATCGTCGAGGTGCGGGCGGTGGCGCGCGATCCGGGCTCGCGGGCGAAGATCGCCGTGACGTCGCGCGATTCGTCCATCGATCCCGTCGGCGCCTGCGTCGGCATGCGGGGCTCGCGCGTCCAGGCGGTCGTGGGCGAGCTCGGCGGCGAGAAGATCGACATCATCCCGTGGTCCTACGACCGGGCCACCTTCATCGTGAACGCCCTGCAGCCGGCCGAGGTCGTCAAGGTCGTGCTCGACGAGGAGGCCGAGCGCATCGAGGTGGTGGTGCCGGACGAGCAGCTCTCGCTCGCCATCGGGCGCCGCGGCCAGAACGTGCGCCTCGCCTCCCAGCTCACGGGCTGGGACATCGACATCCTGACGGAGGCCGAGGAATCGGAGCGCCGGCAGAAGGAGTTCGTGGAGCGCACCGAGCTCTTCATGGCGGCGCTGGACGTCGACGAGGTCGTGGGCCAGCTCCTCGCCTCCGAGGGCTTCCGCAACGTGGAGGAGGTCGCGGGCGCCGACGCCTCCGAGCTGTCGCAGATCCAGGGCTTCGACGAGGACACGGGCATCGAGATCCAGCGCCGCGCCCAGGACTACCTCGACCGGATCGAGTCGGAGCAGGATGCGCGCCGGCGCGAGCTCGGCGTCGAGGACGACCTGCGCACCATCGACGGCGTCACGACGCCCATGCTGGTCGCCTTCGGCGAGAACGACGTGAAGAGCGTCGAGGACCTGGCCGGCTGCGCGACGGACGATCTCGTCGGCTACACGGAAGGCCGCGGCCCCGACGCCGTGCGCCATGCGGGCTTCCTCGACGCGCTCGGCCTGTCGCGCCAGGAGGCCGAGGCCATGATCATGGCCGCCCGCCTCCAGCTCGGCTGGATCGAGGCCGCGCCGGAGCCGGAGGAAGGCGCCGAGGTCGAGGCGGAGCCGGCCTGACGGCGGCCCGTCGCGCGTGAAGAAGGCCGAGCCCGAGCGCACCTGCATCGTCACCCGCCAGCCGGGCGCGCCGGACGGCCTGATGCGCTTCGTGCTCGGGCCCGACGGCAGCGTCGTGCCCGATCTCCGGGGCAAGCTCCCCGGCCGGGGCGCCTGGGTGACGCCGACGCGGGTCGTGCTGGCCGAGGCCGTGAAGCGCAAGCTCTTCGCCCGCGCCTTCAAGGCCGAGGCGAAGGCGCCCGCCGACCTCCCCGACCTCGTCGACGCCATGCTGGCCCGGGACGTCGCGGGCTCGCTCGCCCTCGCCAACAAGGCGGGCGCCGTCGTGACGGGCTTCGCCAAGGTGGAATCCGCCGCCCGGTCGGGCTCGGTCGTGGCCCTGGTCCACGCCCGGGAGGCGGCCGAGGACGGACGCAGAAAGCTGCGCGGGGCATTGCGCGGACCCGGTGGCGACCCGATATCCGATCCGATCGTTCTGGACGATCTCCCCGAAGACGATTTGGACGTGGCCTTGGGGCGGGAGCATGTGATACATGCTGCGCTTCTCGCGGGTCCTGGCAGTCAAGGATGTCTCTCGCGCTGGCGCCGCCTCCGGGTCTACCGGGGCGTCGATCCGGTGGCGGAGAGCCCGGGAGATCAGATGAGCGGCAGGGCTCGGCTCGGTGATCCCGGGCGGCAGGATTGATGCTGGATGAGTGACACGAAGACTCCGGGTGGCGACAAGACGCTGCACGTGTCGCCGAAGACGCTGTCTCTGAAGCGTCCGGTTGAGCAGAATACGGTGCGTCAGAGCTTCTCCCACGGCCGGACGAAGTCCGTCGTGGTGGAGACCGTGAAGCGGCGTGCGGGTCCGGCCCCGGCCGC
>JAEUAC010000444.1 GCA_019695455.1 Methylorubrum extorquens
GCGCGGCCGGCGGGGGGGCCGGCCGGACGGGCGCGTCGTCGGAGAGGGACCCGCTCAGCTGCGCGATGGCCGATTCGAGGGAGCGGAGCTCCCGGTCGACCTCGACGTCGGTCAGCGGCGGCTCGACGACCGCGAGCTGGTCCTCGAGCGCGCGTCGCGCCCGGTCGAAGACGCGGCGACGCCCCTCGGCGTCGCCCTGCGGCAACCCTTCGACGAGCTTGGTCAGAAGCGAGAGGTAATCGGCCATTCGCCCGGAACCGGCTCCCCTCAACCCTCGAACGGGTTCTGAACGAGGATCGTGTCCCGACGTTCCGGCGATGTCGAGACGAGCGTGACGGGCGCCCCGACCTTCTCCTCGATCAGCCGGACGTACTTGACCGCCTGGGCCGGCAGGTCCGCCCAGGACCGGGCGCCGGCGCTGGAGGCGGACCAGCCCTCGATCTCCTCGTAGATCGGCTCCACCCGGGCCTGCTCGGCCTGCCCGGCCGGGAGATGATCGATCACCTGCCCGTCGAGCCGGTAGGCCGTGCAGACCTTCAGGGTGTCGAAGCCGTCGAGCACGTCGATCTTCGTCAGCGCGATCCCGTCCACGCCGCAGGTCCGCACGACCTGGCGCACGAGCACCGCGTCGAACCAGCCGCAGCGGCGCTTGCGGCCGGTGACGGTGCCGAACTCGTGACCGCGCTCGCCCAGGCGCTCGCCCACGGCATCCGTCAGCTCGGTCGGGAACGGGCCGCCGCCGACGCGGGTCGTGTAGGCCTTGGCGAGGCCGATACCGGTGCCGAGCGCCTTCGGGCCGATGCCGGACCCGGTGGCGGCCTGCGCGGCCACGATGTTGGAGGAGGTCACGAACGGGTACGTGCCGTGGTCGATGTCGAGGAGGGCGCCCTGCGCGCCCTCGAACAGGATGCGCCGGCCGGCGCGCCGCTCGGAATCGAGCAGCGCCCAGACGCGCTCGGCATAGGGCAGCACCTCGGGCGCCACCGCCAGCAGCTCGGCCAGGAGCTGGCCGCCGTCCACCTCGCCGATGCCGAGGCCGCGGCGAAGCGCGTTGTGGTGGGCGAGGAGGCGCTCGATCTTGGCCTCCAGCATGGACCGGTCGGCGAGGTCGACGACGCGGATCGCGCGGCGACCCACCTTGTCCTCGTAGGCCGGCCCGATGCCGCGCTTGGTCGTGCCGATCTTCAGCCCGGCCCCGGAGGTCTCGCGGAAATGGTCCAGCTCGCGGTGCAGCGGCAGGATCAGGGTCGCGTTGTCGGCCACCCGCAGGTTCGCGGGCGAGATCGCGACGCCCGCCTCCCGCAGCGAGGCGATCTCCTGCACGAGGTGCCAGGGATCCACCACGACGCCGTTGCCGATGACGGACAGCTTGTCGGGCCGCACCACGCCGGAGGGCAGCAGCGACAGCTTGTAGACCTTGCCGTCGACGACCAGCGTATGGCCGGCATTGTGCCCGCCCTGGAAGCGGACCACCACGTCGGCCTGCTCGGAGAGCCAGTCGACGATCTTGCCCTTACCCTCGTCGCCCCACTGGGCGCCGACTACGACCACGTTAGCCATGGGCTCCGCACATGAAAAACCCGGCCAGAGGCCGGGCCTGTTGGGGTCCAGAACGAAAGGGCCTTGTCACCGATCGCGCCAGGGGGGTCAAGGTGGGCCCGCCCGCTCTGCACACCCTCCGCCGGGCCTCGGACGCGCGCAGGCGCCCGATTGCTCTTCCGACCGCGCCGCCGTAAACGACGGCCGTCTTGGGGCGTCGCCAAGTGGTAAGGCAGCGGTTTTTGGTACCGCCATTCCCAGGTTCGAATCCTGGCGCCCCAGCCACCAGCCACGGCCGCCCCCTGCCCCGTCAGCCGGACAGGATCAGGGCCCCGACAGCGAGCACGAGCGCGGGCGGCATGACGACGAGGCCGATCGTCAGGAACCGCCAAGCGCCGACGCTCAGCCCCTCGCGGCGCAGCGCCGTCAGCCACAGGATGGTGGCGAGCGATCCCGTGATCGACAGGTTCGGCCCCAGATCGACCCCGATCAGGATCGCGCCGGCCACCGTCTTCGAGACGCCCGCCGCCTGGACGGCCGAGCCCGCGACGAGGCCGGCCGGCAGGTTGTTCACGAGGTTCGACGCGACGGCGACGATCCCGGCCGCGGCGGCCGCCGTCTCGGTCGGCGCGGCCGCCGCCCAGCGGCCCAGCGCCTCCGAGACCAGGCGGATCACGCCCGTCCGGTCCAGCGCCTCGACCAGGACGAACAGCCCCGCGACGAGCGGCAGCACGGCCCACGAGACGCCGCGCAGGAGGCCGCCGGGGCCCTCGCGGTTCAGGGCCAGGACCACGATGCAGGTCAGCCCGCCCGCGATCAGCGTCGGCCATCCGAGATCGGTCCCGGCCGCCGAGGCGCCGACGAGGACGAGCGCGGTCAGCACGATGCCGCCCCCGGCGAGCCGGCCGCCGCGCGACAGGGCGGGGGTCGCGACGTCGGACGCGACGGCGTCGGACGCGAGCGCCCGGCGCTGGGTGAAGCGCAGGGCGAGGTAGGTCGCGCCGATCGCCGCGATCGAGGGCAGCGTGAACAGCCGCAGCCATTCGCCGAGCGCCGGCATGTGGCCGCCGCCGTAGACGACGAGGTTCGCCGGGTTCGAGATCGGCAGGACGAAGCTCGCCGCGTTGGCGATGAAGGCGCAGACGAGGAGGTAGGGCAGCGGGTCGCGGACGCGCGCGGCCCGGGCGGCGGCCGCCACGGCCGGCGTGAGCACGACGGCCGTGGCGTCGTTCGACAGGAACACCGTGACCAGGGTGCCGACGCCGAAGACGAGCGTGAACAGCCGCGTCGGCGAGCCCCGCGCGTGCCGGGTCGCGTAGGCGGCGAGCCAATCGAACAGGCCCTCCCGCCGCGCGAGCTCGGACAGCAGCATCATGCCGACGAGGAAGAGGTAGACGTCGAGCCCTTTCAGGATCCCGAGCCCGGCATCGTGGAGGGAGAGGAGGCCGAGCCCGACGAGGATCGCGGCGCCCAGCACGGCCCAGATCGCCTCCGGCCAGCCGAAGGGGCGCAGGATCACGCCCGCGGTGGCGAGCGCCGCGACGCCCCAGGCGGCGACGGCGGGATCGAGGCCGGGCGGCAGGATGGCGGTCATGTCGGCGCGGGTCCCGCGGGCCGGGGCGGCGCCGGCCGGGCGGAGCGACCGCGTCGCGACCGGCGCAGGACCGCCCACGGGTCGACCGGCTCGGCCGCCGCGAGGTCGTCCAGGATCGCCTTCAGGTCGTGCTCCATGCGGGCCTGGCGGGCCAGCAGGATGGAATGGGTCCCGACGGGAGCGGCCGCCGCGGCCGGAACGGGCCGGCCCGCGTGCCGGCCGCCCCTCCCTCCGCCGGGGAGGGCGAGGGGCCGCCCTCCCCGGCCCGGCGCGTCCGTCATCGCCCGCCTCGCCGAATGCGCGGCGACGCTCACGCCGCCGCCGGCAGGGGCGCGGCCGGGCCGGGCTCCGATCCGGCCCGCTCCGGTGCGTCCCGCGTCTCGGGCATCGCGAACAGGTAGAGCGCGAAGCCGAGCGCCGCGATGCCGGCCAGCGTCAGGAAGGCGGCCGAGTAGCCGGCCGACACGATGATGAGCCCCGCGATGCTGGCGCTGACGGAGGCGCCGACGCCCTGCGCGGTCGCGACCGCGCCCTGGCTCACGTTGAACCGGCCCGTGCCGCGCGTGAGGTCGGCCACGACGATGGGGAACAGGGCGCCGTAGATGCCGGCCCCGATCCCGTCGAGGCACTGAACGGCCACGAGGTAGTAGGGGCTGTCCGAGAGCGTGTAGAGCACGCCCCGGATCGCCAGCACGGCGAAGGCCACGAGGAAGATCGGCTTGCGGCCCCAATGGTCGGCCCGGGCGCCGACCACCATGGCGACGGGCACCATCACGCATTGCGCGGCGACGATGCAGATCGCGACCAGCGAGGTCGCGTTCTCCTTGCCCGACAGCTTGGTCAGAAGCTGCCCGACGGAGGTCAGCATGGCCGCGTTGGACAGGTGGAAGAGCGCGGCGAGCACGGCGAAGAGCAGCAGGTACTTGTTCTGCAGGAGGGCCTTCAGGCCCGACGGCTGCTCGCATTGCTCGTCCGCGTCGCAATCGAGGCCGCGGGCGACCTGGTCGTCGATCTCCTCCGCCGGAACGAGCAGCATGGCGCCGATCGAGCAGGCGGCGAGGACGGCCATGAGCCAGAACACGACGATGGGCCCGAAGAAATAGGCCGTGGCCCCCGCGATGGCTGCCGAGGCAGCGTTGCCGCCATGGTTGAAGGCCTCGTTGCGGCCGATGCGCTTGGCGAAGAGCTTCGGCCCGACGACGCCAAGCGTGATGGCGGCGAGCGCCGGCGGGAAGATGGCGCCCGCGATCCCGGCGATCGATTGCGTCGCGGCGACGACGTAGAAGTTGGACACGAAGGGCAGCGTGAGGCAGCTCAGCGTGACGGCGACGGCGCCCGCGATCACGATGGCCGGCTTGTGGCTGCTCCGGTCGATCAGCGCGCCGGCCGGCGTCTGGGCGATCAGGCCCGCGATGCCCGCGATCGTCATGACGAGGCCGGTCGTCGCCTCGTTCCAGCCCTGGTCCGGGCCGCGCACGGCGATGAGGTAGATCGCGAGATAGGGCCCGAGCCCGTCGCGCACGTCGGCCAGGAAGAAGTTGAGCGCGTCCAGCCCGCGCCGCGCGCGACGCGACGGCGCCCGGCCGCCGCTCCCCGCCGTCGTTCCACCCATGCCCGCCATCCGTCACCCATCCGTCTCGTTCGTCGCGTCGAGGCCGCGACCGCCCATCGATCCCTCGCGGCCGCCGGACCTCGGACAGGTCGCCCTCCTCCGGCCCGATCGCCTTCGCGTCGAGGACCGAGCCGAGGAGCGTCTGCAGGAGCACGCCCCGGGCCGTGATCCGCTGGCCGGCCGCCAGGGACGGCCCGGCCGCGGCCGGGCCCGGATCGTCGTCGGGTGGCAGGCGGATCGTCGTGCCGTCCTCCAGCATGACGCCGTTCACCTCGCCGCGCGGCCCGCGC
>JAEUAC010000001.1 GCA_019695455.1 Methylorubrum extorquens
GCGGGGCGGACAGGGGGGAAGACGCGGAGGCCATCGCCACGCAGGGCGCAAGGGCCGGGCCATCGCCAGCCCCTTGACGACGCACGCTTTTCCGGCCGGCGCGGCGCGCGCGGCCGGCAGAAGCGGCCGCGACCCGGCACAATCTGCCCGGCGGCGCCCTCGTCCGGCGGGGACTGGCACGGCCGGCTCGCGCGCCCTATAAGGCGCTCCACCTGACGAACCTGCCGCGATGCCCAACAGCCTCGACCTGCCGCGACCGCCCGCGGAGACGCGTGTCGTCGTCGCCATGTCGGGCGGCGTGGATTCGAGCGTCGTCGCGGCCCTGCTCAAGCGCGACGGCTACGACGTGGTCGGCGTGACCATGCAGCTCTACGACCATGGCGAGGCGGTGCGGCGCCCGGGCGCCTGCTGCGCCGGGGCCGACATCCGCGACGCCCGCCGGGCCGCCGACCAGATCGGCATTCCCCACTACGTGCTCGACTACGAGGACCGGTTCCGCCAGGCCGTCATGGACCGGTTCGCGGACGCCTATGCGGCGGGCGAGACGCCGATCCCGTGCGTGGATTGCAACCGCTCGGTCAAGTTCGTCGACCTGCTGGACTGCGCCCGCGATCTCGGCTCGGACGTGCTGGCGACCGGCCATTACGTGGCGAGCCGCGCCCTCGCCGACGGCCGCCGCGCGCTGCTGCGGGCCCGGGACGCCGCGCGCGACCAGAGCTACTTCCTCTACGCGACCACGCCCGACCAGCTCGCGCGGCTCCGCTTTCCCCTGGGCGGCATGCCCAAGACGGAGGTGCGGCGGCTCGCGGCCGAGTTCGGCCTCGCCGTCGCCGACAAGCCCGACAGCCAGGACATCTGCTTCGTGCCGCAGGGCCGCTACGAGGACGTGGTCGCGAAGCTCCGTCCCGACGCCGTGCGGCCGGGCGACGTCGTCGACCTCGCGGGCCGGGTGCTCGGCCGCCACGAGGGCATCCTCGGCTTCACGGTCGGGCAGCGCCGCGGCATCGGCATCGCGGCGGCCGAGCCGCTCTACGTGATCCGGCTCGAGGCCGAGACCGCCCGGGTCGTCGTCGGGCCCCGGGCCGCGCTCGCGGCCGGCCGCGTCCGGCTGCGCGACGTGAACTGGCTCGGCGACGTCGCCCTCGACGCCCTGCCGGCGGACGGCCTTCCCGTCGCGGCCCGCGTCCGCTCCACCCGCCCTCCCCGGGCGGCGCTCCTGCGCGCCGCCCCCGGCGGCGCGATCGTCGACCTGCTCGAACCCGAGGACGGCGTCGCGCCGGGCCAGGCCTGCGTGCTCTACGCGGATGCCGGCCCCGAGGCGCGCGTGCTCGGCGGCGGCACCATCACGCGCAGCGAGGCGCCGGCCCTTTCCGCGGCCGCTTGAGACGAACCATGGCCGAGCCCGCGAACGTCGCCCTGATGAAGAAGGCCTATGGCCGCTGGGCACCCGTCTACGACATCGTCTACGACAAGCTGACGGAGCCCGCCGCCCGCGCGGCGGTCGCGGCCGTCGAGGCGAACGGGCCGCGGATCCTGGAGGTGGGGGTCGGGACGGGCCTCTCGCTCGGCTACTACAAGCCCACCTCCGAGGTGCACGGCATCGATCTCTCGGCCGACATGCTGGAGCGCGCCCGCCGCAAGGTCGCGACGCGGGGCCTGCGCCACGTGAAGAGCCTCGACGTGATGGACGCGACGCACCTCGCCTTCGCGGACGAATCCTTCGACGGCGTCACGGCCCAGTTCCTCATCACGCTCGTGCCGGATCCCGAGGGGACGCTCGCCGAGATGGCCCGCGTGCTCCGGCCGGGCGGTTCGGTGGTGCTCGTGAACCATTTCGGCCAGGAGGCGGGCCTCCTCGCCTCGCTCGAGACGGCGGCCGCGAAGCTCTCGGGCGCGATCGGCTGGAGCTCCGACTTCAAGGCGTCCCGGATCGAGCGCTGGGCGACGGGCCACGGGCTCGACGTCGTGCCGCCCCGCCCGGTCTTCCCGGCCGGGTTCTTCAAGATCCTCGTCCTGAGGAAGCCGGCCTGACCGGAGGAGCCACGCCATGACCGAGCGGTCCGACATCATCGACTGGCTCTCCGGCCAGGAGGGAGCCATGCTGGCCCTCCTCGAGGAGGTCGTGAACCTCGATTCCGGCTCCTACGACAAGGCGGGCGTCGACGCCGTCGGCGAGCGGTTCCGCCGCTTCTTCGCCGAGCACGGCATCGAGACCACGATGCACCCCCGGACCGAGCACGGCGACGCCCTGGTGGCGACCGTGCCGGGCGCGGGCGGCGGCAACCGGCCGATCGTGCTCATGGGCCACCGGGACACCGTCTTCCCGAAGGGCGAGGCCGGGCGCCGGCCCTTCGCGATCGCCGACGGCCGGGCCTACGGGCCGGGCGTCGCCGACATGAAGGCGGGCCTCGTCATGAACGCCTTCGTGCTCGCGGCCTACCGGAGGTTCGGCGGCGCGCCGGCGCCGCTCGTCGGCCTCGTCACGTCCGACGAGGAGATCGGCTCGCCGTCCTGCCGCGGCCTGATCGAGGACACGGCGCGCGGCGCCCGCGCCGTCTTCAACGCGGAGCCCGGACGGCCCTCCGGCAACGTCGTGACGGGCCGCAAGGGCGGCGTCTTCATGGAATGCGACCTCGTCGGCAAGGCGGCCCATTCGGGCGGCAACTTCGCCGAGGGCGCGAGCGCGATCCTGGAGGCCGCGCACAAGACGGTGGCGCTCGCCGCCGTGACGGATCTCGAGGCCGGCGTGACCCTGAACGTCGGGCTCGTCTCGGGCGGCCAGTCGGTCAACACGGTCGCGCCCTCCTGCCGGCTCGGGATCGACCTGCGCTACGTCCACCCGCCCCAGCGCGAGGCCGCCATGGCCCGGATCGCGGCGATCGTCGCCGCCTCCACGGTGCCGGGCACGAGCGCGACCCTCGCGATCCGGGGCGAGTTCCTGCCGCTCGTGCCCGACCCGGCCTCGACGGCCCTCTTCGACGGCTACCGCGAGGCGGCCGCGGAGTTCGGCCTCGCCGTCGCGGGCGAGTTCGCGGGCGGCTGCGCGGATTCCGGCTTCACGTCCGCGGTCGGCTGCCCGACGCTCTGCTCGGTCGGCCCCGTCGGCGGCAAGGCGCATTCGCCGGAGGAGTATCTGGAGGTCGCCTCCATGGTGCCCCGCGCCCAGGGGCTGGCGCTCGCGATCGCGCGGCTGTCCTGACGCGCGGCGGCCGGGCCGGATCCGGCCGGCGCTACCCAGGCGCCTGCCGCTCTGCTAGGGCGCCCGCATGACCCGTCTCCAAGCCCGTTTCGCCCGCTGCCGCGCCGAAGGCCGGGCCGCGCTCGTCACCTACGTCATGGCGGGCGATCCCGATCCCGAGACGGCCTTCGCCATCGTGGACGCGCTGCCGAAGGCGGGCGCCGACATCGTGGAGCTCGGCCTGCCGTTCACGGACCCGATGGCGGACGGGCCGGCCATCCAGGCGGCGGGCCTGCGGGCCCTGAAGGCCGGGCAGGACACGGCGAAGACGCTGGCGCTCGTGCGCCGCTTCCGGGCGGCGGACGCGGACACGCCCGTGATCCTCATGGGCTACTTCAACCCGATCTACGTCTACGGGGTCGACCGTTTCCTGGTCGACGCGCGGGAGGCCGGGATCGACGGCTTCATCGTGGTCGACCTGCCGCCCGAGATGGACGACGAGTTCTGCCTGCCCGCGCTCGCGGCCGGCTTCGCCTTCGTCCGGCTCGCCACGCCGACGACGGACGACGCGCGCCTCCCGGCCGTCCTCAAGAACACGGCCGGCTTCGTGTACTACGTGTCGATCACGGGCGTGACCGGGACGGCGACGCCCGATTTCGGCCGGGTCGCGACGGCCGTCGCCCGGATCAAGCGGCACACGGACCTGCCGGTCGTGGTCGGCTTCGGCGTGCGCACGGGCGAGCACGCGGCCGCCATCGCCGAGGGGGCGGACGGCGTCGTCGTCGGCTCCGCCATCGTGGACGCGGTCGCGAAGACGCTCGGGCCGGACGGGACCGTCGCGGGCGACCCGGTGGCGGCCGTCACGGCGCTGGTCCGGGACCTCGCGGCGGGCATCCGCCGGGCCGCCGCCCGGAAGGCCGCCTGACGGCCGCTCTGGAAACCCGGGCTCCGGGGGCGTATCTACCGCCCATGAACTGGGTCAACGAACTCGTCCGGCCGCGCATCAAGACGCTGTTCAAGCGCGAGAGCCCGGAGAACCTCTGGGTCAAGTGCCCGGATACCGGCCAGATGGTCTTCCAGAAGGACGTGGAGGCGAACCACTGGGTCATTCCGGGGTCCGAGCACCACCTCCGGATGACGGGCACGCAGCGCCTCAAGTCCATGTTCGACCAGGGCACCTGGCTGGACGTGAAGCTGCCGGACGTCGCGACCGATCCGCTGCGCTTCCGGGACGAGAAGCGCTACGCCGACCGGCTCAAGGACGCGCGCGCCAAGACGGGCGAGCGCGACGCCTTCAAGGTCGGGTTCGGCCGGGTCGACGACCTGCCCATGACGATCGCCGTGCAGGATTTCGCCTTCATGGGCGGTTCGCTCGGCATGGCAGCGGGCGAGGCCTTCATGAAGGGCGCCGAGACGGCCCTCGACAAGAGGACGCCCTACGTCCTCTTCGTCGCCTCCGGCGGAGCCCGCATGCAGGAGGGCATCTTCTCGCTCATGCAGATGCCGCGCACGACCGTCGCCATCCGGCGGCTCAACAAGGCCTGCCTGCCCTACATCGTCGTCCTCACGAACCCGACCACGGGCGGCGTCACGGCCTCCTACGCGATGCTCGGCGACGTCCACCTGGCGGAGCCCGGCGCCCTGATCGGCTTCGCCGGCCCGCGCGTCATCGAGCAGACCATCCGGGAGAAGCTGCCGGCCGGCTTCCAGCGCTCCGAATACCTGAAGGACCACGGCATGGTGGACCAGGTCGTCCACCGCCGGGAGATGCGCGAGACCATCGTGCGCCTGTCCCGGATCCTGACCAAGGCGCCCCCGTCGCCGGATCCGGCGGCGCTGCCGGATCCGGAGCCTGCCGCCGCGGCCTGAGCCGCGGCCGTGGAATCCTCCGACGCCATCATCGCGCGCTGCCTCGCGCTGCATCCGAAGCTGATCGACCTGTCGCTGGACCGCATCCGGGCGCTGCTCGCGCGGATGCACGCGCCCGAGCGCCGGCTGCCGCCCGTCATCCACGTGGCGGGCACCAACGGGAAGGGCTCCACGATCGCCTTCATGCGGGCGATCCTCGAGGCCGCGGGCCTGCGGGTCCACGTCTATACGTCGCCCCACCTCGTGCGCTTCCACGAGCGCATCCGGCTGGGGGCCGTCGGGGGCGGCGCCTTCGTGCCCGAGGACGAGCTGGCGGCGGTCCTGCGCCGGACGGAGACCCTGAACGCGGGCGCGCCGATCACGGTCTTCGAGATCACGACGGCGGCCGCCTTCGCGCTCTTCGCCGAGCATCCGGCGGACGTGCTGCTGCTGGAGGTCGGGCTCGGCGGCCGCTTCGACGCGACCAACGTCGTCGACGCGCCGGCCTGCGCCGTCATCGCGTCGATCGGCTACGACCACGCCGAGCATCTCGGCACCACGCTGACGGCGATCGCCGGCGAGAAGGCCGGCATCGTGAAGCGGGGCCGGCCCCTCGTCGTCGCGCCGCAGGAGCACGACGAGGCGGACGCCGCCCTGCGGGAGCGGGCCGAGACGCTCGGCGCGAGCCCCGCCTGGATCGGCGGCCAGGATTTCGGCGTCCATGCCGAGCGGGGCCGGCTCGTCTACCAGGACGAGAGCGGGCTCCTCGACCTGCCGGTCCCCCGCCTGCCCGGCCGCCACCAGTTCGGGAACGCCGCGACCGCCATCGCGGCCATCCGGGCGGCGGGCTTCGGCGATCTCGAGGCCGGCATCTACGAGCGCGGCCTGCGCGAGGCGGACTGGCCGGGACGCCTCCAGCGCCTGTCGCGCGGACGGCTGGCGGCGCTGGCGCCCGAGGGCGCGGAGGTGTGGCTCGACGGCGGGCACAACGCCGACGGCGGACGGGCCATCGCGGCCGCGCTCGCCGATATCGAGGAGCGCAGCCCGGCGCCGCTCGTCCTCGTCGCCGCCATGCTGTCGACCAAGAACGCCGACGCCTTCCTCGGCAACTTCAAGGGACTCGCCCGGGAGGTCGTCTGCGTGCCGATGCCGTCGCAGATGGCCGCGCGCCCGCCGGAGGAGCTCGCCGCCGCGGCCGAGCGGGCGGGCCTGCGGGCGACGGTCGCGCCCGGCATCGAGGCCGCTCTCGCGGCGACGCGCGACACGACCTTCGAGCGCCCGCCCCGCATCCTGATCTGCGGCTCGCTCTATCTCGCGGGCGAGGTCCTGGCCCTGAACGGCACGCCGCCGACCTGACGGCCGCGCCTCACGGCGCCGCCCGGTTCCCCTGCGCGTCGAACAGCGCCAGGAAGGCGATCAGGTCCGCGATCCTGCGGTCGTCCTTCAGGCCCGCGAACATCATCTTGGTGCCGGGCACGACGCCCTTCGGGTCGCGGATGTAGTCGCGCAGCGTCGCCTCGTCCCAGGTCAGGCCCGACGCCCTGTTGGCGGCCGAGTAGGCGTAGCCCGGATAGGTGCCGGCCTTGCGGCCCACGAGCCCGTTCTGGGCGGGGCCGATCCCGTTCTGCGCCCCCGGCCCGATCGCATGGCAGCTCCGGCAGACGGCGAAGGCCCGCTCCCCCGCGACGGGGTCGGCGGCATGCGCGGTCCCGGCCGCGAGCAGGAGAAGGGCGCCGAGGACCGTCGCGTGCCGCATGGGAGAATGTCCGATTCGCAGGATCGTCGCGTCGTAGCCTAGCGCGCCCTCCGCCCCGCCGCATCGCGCGGCGGATCGCCCCGGCGACGGGGGCGCGCCTCGCCTGGGCCCGCGATTTGCACCATGGTGCCGCAGGCCCGCCGCACCCTCGGGCCGGTCACCGGGACGTCGCGACCGCCATGGATTACGAGGCCTTCTTCGAGACCCGTCTCGGAGAGCTGCACCGGGAGGGCCGCTACCGGGTCTTCGCCGATCTCGAGCGGGCCCGCGGCGCCTATCCGGCCGCGACCCACCACCATGCCGGCGGGACCCGGCCCGTGACGGTCTGGTGCTCGAACGACTATCTCGGCATGGGGCAGCACCCCGACGTCATCGCGGCCATGCACGAGGCGCTGGATCGCTGCGGCGCCGGCGCCGGCGGCACGCGCAACATCGCGGGCACGACGCATGCGCACGTGCTCCTCGAGGCCGAGCTCGCCGACCTGCACGGCAAGGAGGCGGCCCTCCTGTTCACGTCGGGCTACGTGTCGAACTGGGCGACGCTCTCGACCCTCGCCTCGTCCATGCCGGGCTGCGTGGTCCTGTCGGACAAGGGCAACCACGCCTCCATGATCGAGGGCATCCGCCATTCGCGGGCCGAGAGCCGCATCTTCGCCCACAACGATGCGGCCGATCTCGACCGGCACCTCGCGGCGATCGATCCCGCCCGGCCGAAGATCGTCGCCTTCGAGTCGGTCTATTCCATGGACGGCGACGTCGCGCCCATCGCGGATCTCTGCGACGTCGCCGAGCGTCACGGCGCCATGACCTATCTCGACGAGGTCCACGCGGTCGGCCTCTACGGGGCGCGCGGCGGCGGCATCTCGGAGCGGGACGGCGTCGCGGACCGGCTCACCGTCGTCGAGGGCACGCTCGCCAAGGGGTTCGGCGTCGTCGGCGGCTACATCGCGGCATCGGCCGCGCTCTGCGACTTCGTGCGCTCCTTCGCGTCGGGCTTCATCTTCACGACCGCGCTTCCGCCCGCCATCGCGGCCGGCGCGCTCGCCTCGGTGCGCTACCTCAAGGGCTCCGCCGCCCTGTGCGACGCCGTGCGCAGCCACGCGCCGGGCTTCATCTTCACCACCGCCCTGC
>JAEUAC010000070.1 GCA_019695455.1 Methylorubrum extorquens
GCCGCGCCGTCCAAGCCCGCGCCGGCGGCCCCACGGCGTCCCGAGCATCGCGAGGCGGACGTGGACAGCCTCAGCGAGCGCACCCTCGACGGGCTCCGGCAGGAGATCGTGCGGCTGCACGGCAGCATGGACGACTTGGCGCGCCGCGACGACGTCGCGACCGTCCGCCGCTCCGTGAGCGCGCTCGCCGACAAGGTCGACGCGACCTCCGCCGCGCAGCCCGTCGTGGCCGAGAAGATGGACCATCTCATCCGCGAGATGGACGTCGTGGCCCACAAGCTCGACATCGTGTCGGCCAGCGGCATCGACCCGTCGGCCATCGACGCCATGACGCGGGAGGTGGGCGAGCTCCGCGAGGCGGTGGCCGGCGTCGCGACCCGCGACGACCTCGCCAGCGTGGCCGCCGACATGGCGGACCTGCGGCGGGACCTCTCGGCCGTGGGCGAGCGCCAGGCCGCCTCCGAGGACCTCGTCGCGCTGCGCGGCCTGATGGAGGAGCTGCGGGCCGGCCTGGTCCGCTCCGAGCGGCCGGAGGGCGAGGATCCCTCGACCACCCGCATGGCCGTGGAGGCGACCCGCGACGAGCTGCAGGCCGTCTCGCACCAGATCGCGAACCTCGCCGACAAGATCGAGCGGATCGAGCGCGGCAACGGCGATCCCGAGGCCGCCCTCGAGCAGATCGAGCGCCAGATCGCCGGCATCGCCGTGCAGATCGGCGAGCGCGACGGGCGCGAGCCGGAGGTGGCCGCCCTCGGTCTCGCCGTCGCGGACATGATGGGCGAGGTCGCGGCCTGGCGCCACACGCTGGCCGACGTCGCCGACCGCGCCGCGCGCCGCGCCGTCGAGGAGACGCTGAGCACGTGGTCGCCCCCGGCCGCGGACAGCCGGCCGGAGATCCCGGCCGAGGCGGCGCCCGTCCCAGCCCCGCGGGCCGAGCGGCCGCTCGCGCCCGCCATGCCGCCGATCGCCGGGCTGGAGAGCCGGGCCGTCGGCCGCGACGACGCCGTCACGGGCGTCTACGCGTCCACCTTCGCGCCGCCCGCTCCGCCGCCGGTGCGGGAGCCCTCGCGCCTCGACGACGGCGACGAGACGCTGCGGCGCATGAACGACGCCATCGCGCTCGACACGCCCGTCGGCGCGCCGAAGCGCCCCGAGCCGCTGTCGGACCAGCCCGAGATCCTGCTGGAGCCCGGCGCCGAGCGCCCGCGCATCGGCCGCGCGCCGGAGCCGCAGGCGGTCGACACCTCCGGCGAGGCGCACGACGTCAAGGCGAGCTTCATCGCGGCGGCCAGCCGCGCCGCCCAGGCCGCCGCCGAATCCGGCAAGAAGACCGGCCGCGTCGAGGCGCCCGTGCGGACCGCGGTCGCGGCCCAGCCCGCGCCGGCCGCGCGCGGCATCGGCTCCGTGCTGCAGCGGCTGCGCCGGCCGCTGCTCCTGAGCGCGGCCGCCATCGTGGTCGCCGTCGGCGGCTACCAGATCTGGCGGGACGAGACGGGCAGCCGCCTCGCCTCCGGCACCCGCGCCGCCTCGACCAGCGCCGCGACGGCCACGCCGCCGATCGTCGAGAGCCAGCCGGCGGCCCGCACGCGGGTCGCGACCAATGTCGAGACGCCCGAGCCCTCGACCACGCAATCCATGCCCGATCCGAAGCCGGTCGCGACCGCGCCGGCCGCGACGGACCGGCCCGCGGAGTCGAGCGTCGTCCCGTCCGCGCCGCTGGCCGAGGCCGCCTCCCAGGGCTCCACCAACGTCGCGGCGACCGCGCCGGCCGCCACGGCGCCGGCCGCGTCGACCTCCGCGACCGGGGCGGCCGCGACCCTCCCGCCGAGCAAGGCCGAGACGGCGGCCCTGCCCTCCGCGGACGGCACGTCGCGTCCCGCCACCGCGGCGGCGGCGCCGGCCGCCCAGAATCCGATCGGGGCGCTCCGTCAGGCCTCGCTCGCCGGCGACCCGGTGGCGCTCTTCGAGATGGCGGCCCGCACCATGGAAGGCCGCGGCGTCCCGCGGGACCCGAAGGCGGCCGTGGCCCTGTTCGAGAAGGCCGCCGAGAAGAACCTCGCGCCCGCCCAGTACCGGGTCGGGAACGCCTACGAGAAGGGTGTCGGCGTCACGCGCGACATCGAGGCGGCGCGCCGCTGGTACATGCGGGCGGCCGAGAACGGCAACACGCGCGCGATGCACAACCTCGCCGTCCTGGTGGCGGAAGGCTCTGGCGGGAAGCCCGACTACACGGCCGCCGTGGGCTGGTTCCAGCGGGCCGCCGAGCAGGGCGTGCGCGACAGCCAGTTCAACCTGGCCGTCCTGTTCGCCCGCGGCCTCGGCACCAGCCAGGACCTCGTGAAGTCCTACACCTGGTTCGCGATCGCGGCGACGCAGGGCGACGAGGAAGCCGCCCGCAAGCGCGAGGAGGTCGGCACCCGCCTCTCGGCGACCGACCTCGCCCGCGCCAAGGCGGCGGCCGAGCGCTGGCGCGCGACGCCGTCCAACGCCGCCGCGAACGAGGTGGTGCTGCCGGCCCGCTGGTCGAGCCTCGCGGCGCCGGCCGGCGCCCGCAAGGCCTGAGTCCCGCCGGGCGCGCGAGGGGGCGCGCCCGCGCCCGCTCACCTCGCGTTCATCGCCGGCGGGTTTGATGGCATCGGACACGGGCGATCGGTCGAGCGGGACCCGATCCCCGCGCCGTCGGGACGAACGCGTTGCAGATCTACCTGCCGATCGCGGACATGCCGGTCAGCGTGTTCCTGATCCTCGGATTGGGCGCCGCGATCGGCTTCGTCTCGGGCGTGTTCGGCATCGGCGGCGGCTTCCTGATGACGCCGCTCCTCATCTTCCTCGGCATCCCGCCGGCCGTGGCCGTCGCGACGCAATCGGCCCAGATCGCCGCCTCGGCGACGACGGGAACGCTGGCGGCGCTGCGGCGGAGCGCCATCGACCTCAAGTTCGCCGGCGTGCTGACGGCCGGGGGCTTCGTCGGGACGGCGCTCGGCGTCTGGTTCTTCGCCGCGGCCCGGCGGGCCGGCCAGCTCGACCTCGTGATCGTGGTCTCCTACGTCACGCTGTTCACGGTCATCGGCACGCTCATGCTGGCCGAGAGCGTCCGCGAGTTCTGGGCCGCCCGGCGCGGGCGGGCCCGGCCGCGCCGGCGCGCGGGCGCCCATCCCGCCTATCTCGGCTGGCCGCTGCGGGTCCGCTTCCCGCGCTCCAAGCTCTATTGCTCGGTCCTGCCGATCATCGGCATCGCGGTCGCGGTCGGCTTCGCGGGCGCCGTCATGGGCATCGGCGGCGCCTTCATCATGGTGCCGGCCCTCCTCTACCTGTTCCGCGTGCCGACCGCCGTCGTCATCGGCACGTCCCAGGTCCAGGTCCTCTGCACGGGCCTGCTCGCCGTCGTGCTCCAGGCGGTCCTGAACGGCACGGTCGACGTCGTGCTCGCCCTCATGCTCATCGTGGGCGGCGTGTTCGGGGCGCAGTTCGGGGCGCGCGCCGGCCGGGCGCTGCGGGCGGACACGTTCCGCTTCCTCCTCGCGATCCTCGTGCTCGCGGTGGGGCTGCGCTTCGCCATCGAACTCATGATCGAGCCGACGGAGCCCTTCTCGATCTCCGTCACGGATTTCCGGCGGTGAGGCTCGCGCTCGCCCTCCTGGCCGGGCTCGCCGGCACGGCGCCGGCCGCGGCCGAGCGCCTCGTCCTGTCGCTCTCGTCGAGCCTCGTCACCATCGGCTCGAACTACACGGGCGCGCGGCTCGTCGCCTACGGCATCGTCGAGCGGGACGCGCAATCCGCGACCCGGTCGGGCACCTACGACGTCGTCATCACGGTGCGGGGCCCCCGCGAGGCCCTCACGGTCCGCCGCAAGGACCAGGTCGGGCCGATCTGGCTGAACAGGAGCCAGCTCAAGTTCGTGCAGGTCCCCACCTACCTGGCCGTGAACGCGACCCGGCCCCTGTCCGAGATCATGGACCAGGACCGTCGCCGTCGGTTCCGCCTCGGCATCCCGGCCATCGTCGACGCGCCGGAGTTCTCGATCGACCGCGGCGAGGGCGGCGACGCCTTCCGGGCGGCCCTGATCCGGCTGAAGGAGCGCGACGCGCTCTACAAGGAGGAGCCCCGCGCCGTGACCTTCGTCACGGAGGGCTTCTTCCGCTCCGTCATCCCGCTTCCCGCGACCGCGCCGGTCGGCAACTACGAGGTCGAGGTGAAGCTCGTGGCCGACGGCCTCGTGGTGGCGCACCGGGACGCGAGCTTCGAGCTCGTCAAGACCGGCTTCGAGGAGCAGATCACGGAGGCCGCGCGCGATCGCCCTCTGACGCTCGGCCTCGCGACGGCGGCGCTCGCGCTCGTGTTCGGCTGGTTCGCGAGCGTGATCTTCAGGCGGGACTAGGCCGCCCGGTCGCGGACCCGCGGCTCAGGCCGCCCGGCCGGCGAGGCGCTCGATGACGTGCTGCACGGCGGTACGGTCCTGCTCGTCCGTGATGGCCGCCAGCAGGCCCGACAGACGGCGCACGTCCCATTCCCGCACGGGCGCCGAGAGATAGGCCGCCGGATCCTCGGCGAAGCCCGCGCCCTTCCGGTCCTCCATGAGCCAGCCGATGCCGACGCCGAAATCCTCGGCCGCCGCCCGCAGGCGCTCCACCGGGATGCGACTCTGGCCCTTCTCGTATTTCTGCCATTGCTGGTAGGAGATGCCGGCGCTCTGAGCGGCCTGGCTCTGCGTCAGGCCCTTGGCGAGCCTGGCCTCCTTCAGGCGCGCGCCCACGGCCCGATCGTAGGCGGCCGGCGCGCGCGACGTTCCCCGCGAACCGTTCTCGCGTCGTTTCGACCCGTCCATGGGCGGAAACTAGCGCGACACTTCCCGCCACCACAGC
>JAEUAC010000430.1 GCA_019695455.1 Methylorubrum extorquens
CGGGCGGTCGGGAGGGCCTCCAGCTGCTCGGCCACTGCTCGCTCCTCTCCGTGGACAAGTCCGTGATCGCAGACTAGCCTGAATTCAGTTAGTGATCGCTAACTCAGTTCGTCTCTCCCACCACCCCCGCGGAGACAGCGTCGATGGAGATGCTCAGCACGGCAGCCGACCCTGCCGGGACCTCGTTCGCAGCGAACGACGCGTCCCAGCGCGCCCTCGTCGCGGAGCTGCGCGAGAGGCTCCGGACCGCGGCGCAGGGTGGCCCGCAGCGCTCGCGGGACCGGCACGTGGCCCGCGGCAAGCTGCTCCCGCGCGACCGGATCGACGTGCTCCTCGACGACGGGAGCCCGTTCCTGGAGGTCGCGCCGCTGGCCGCCGACGGCCTCTACGACGGCGACGCGCCCGGCGCAGGAGTCATCGCGGGGATCGGGCTCGTGCACCGCCGGCACGTCATGGTCCTGTCCAACGATGCGACGGTGAAGGGCGGGACCTACTACCCGCTCACGGTCAAGAAGCACCTGCGGGCGCAGGAGATCGCCCGCGAGAACCGGCTGCCCTGCCTCTACCTCGTCGATTCGGGCGGGGCGAACCTGCCGGAATGGCCGGAGGTGTTCCCGGACCGGGAGCATTTCGGACGCATCTTCTACAACCAGGCGAACCTCTCGGCCGAGGGCATCCCGCAGATCGCCTGCGTGATGGGCTCGTGCACGGCGGGCGGCGCCTACGTGCCGGCCATGTCGGACGAATCGATCATCGTGCGGAAGCAGGGCACGATCTTCCTCGGCGGCCCCCCGCTCGTGAAGGCGGCGACGGGCGAGGTGGTGAGCGCCGAGGATCTCGGCGGGGCCGACGTCCATGCCCGGCTGTCGGGCGTCGCGGACCATTACGCGACGGACGACGTCCACGCGCTGGCGATCCTGCGCCGGATCGTCGGCACCCTGAACACCGTGAAGGCGCCGAACGTCGAGATCCGCGAACCGCTGGAGCCGCTGCTCGACGCGCACGAGCTCGAGACGGTCGTGCCGACGGACCTGAAGAAGCAGTACGACATCCGCGAGGTCATCGGCCGCCTGGTCGACGGATCGGAGTTCGACGAGTTCAAGCGGCTCTACGGCACGACGCTGGTGACGGGCTTCGCCCGCCTGTCCGGCATGCCGATCGGCATCATCGGCAACAACGGCATCCTGTATTCGGAGAGCGCGCTCAAGGGCGCGCATTTCATCGAGCTCTGCTGCCAGCGCCGCATCCCGCTCCTGTTCCTCCAGAACATCTCGGGCTTCATGGTCGGGCGCGACTACGAGGCCGGCGGCATCGCGAAGAACGGCGCGAAGCTCGTGACCGCCGTCTCGACCGCCCGGGTGCCGAAGCTGACGCTGGTCGTCGGCGGCTCCTACGGGGCCGGCAATTACGGCATGTGCGGCCGCGCCTACTCGCCGCGCTTCCTCTTCGCCTGGCCGAACGCCCGGGTGGCCCTGATGGGGTCCGAGCAGGCGGCCTCCGTGCTCGCCACGGTCCGGCGCGACAACATCGAGGCCCGCGGGGAGAGTTGGTCGACGGAGGACGAGGAGGCGTTCAAGAAGCCCATCCGCGACCAGTTCGACCGCGAGGCGAACCCCTATTTCGCCACCGCCCGGCTCTGGGACGACGGCATCATCCTGCCCTCCGAGACGCGGCGCGTCCTCTCGCTCGCCCTCTCGGCCGCCCTGAACGCGCCCGTGCCGGAGACGAAGTTCGGCGTGTTCCGGATGTAGCCCGATGGGTCTCGTCGTCCCCGTCCTCCTCGGCTCCGTCCGGTCCGACCGTCAGGGCATCAAGGCGGCGCGGTTCCTGTGCCGGCTGCTCGAGGCGCGGGGCCACGAGGCCGTGCTGGTCGACCCGATGGTGCTCCGGCTGCCGCTCCTCGACCGCATGTACAAGGAGTACGCGCCGGGCGAGGCGCCGGCCGCGCTCGCCGACCTCGCCGCGCTCTATCGCCGGGCCGACGGCTTCGCGCTGGTCTCCGCCGAGTACAACCAATCCGTCCCGCCGGCCCTGAAGAACCTCCTCGACCACTTCCTGGAGGAGTACTTCTGGCGGCCCTCGGCCATCCTGTCCTACTCGGCCGGGCGGTTCGGCGGCGTGAGGGCCGCAGTCGCCCTGCGGCCCATCCTGGGCGAGCTCGGCATGCCGAGCATTCCCTCGATCCTCGCCATCCCGTCGATCGGGACTGCGCTCGACGAGGAGGGGCGTGCCGCCGAGCCGTGGCTCGACCGGGCGGCCGACCGCTTCCTGGCGGAGTTCGCCTGGTATGCCGAGGCTCTCGCCGCGCATCGCCGCGTCGCGCCGCCGCCCTACTGACGATCGCCGGCGCCCGGTCGGCATGTGGCTCGTCGGCCACACCCGGAAAACATCCCGATACCGCCTTCGGTCGCGCGAGCCTTCGCCGCGATCCCGCCATAAACCGGGATCAATCGAGCCTTCTCAATAAGTCGTTACCCTGCAACGGTTTAGATCGTCTTTGGGATCGGCTCCAGGTTCTCTCGCGGGAGCCGGGACGCCCGTCCGCTGGCTGTCGTGCGCCGTCGCGCGGGTGAGTGCGGGACGCTGGGTCCTGTCGACGGGTGTGGGGCGAGACCGGGGATGGATGCGCGCCTGATCGACAAGTCGAAGCTGCCGAGCCGGTACGTGACGGAAGGGCCCGCCCGGGCGCCGCACCGCTCCTACCTCTACGCGATGGGTCTCACGAAGCAGCAGATCCACCAGCCGCTGATCGGCGTGGCGACCTGCTGGAACGAGGCGGCCCCCTGCAACATCTCGCTGATGCGCCAGGCCCAGGCCGTGAAGAAGGGCGTCGCGGCGGCGGGCGGCACGCCGCGCGAGTTCTGCACCATCACGGTCACGGACGGCATCGCCATGGGCCATGCCGGCATGCGGGCCTCGCTGCCCTCCCGCGAGGTCATCGCCGATTCCGTCGAGCTCACCATGCGCGGCCACGCCTACGACGCGCTGGTCGGCATGGCGGGCTGCGACAAGTCCCTGCCGGGCATGATGATGGCCATGGTGCGCCTGAACGTGCCGTCGGTGTTCATCTACGGCGGCTCGATCCTCCCCGGCTCCTTCCGGGGCCGGCCCGTGACCGTGCAGGACATGTTCGAGGCCGTCGGCCAGCACTCGGTCGGGGCCATGTCGGACGAGGACCTGGACGAGCTGGAGCAGGTCGCCTGCCCGTCGGCCGGCGCCTGCGGCGCGCAGTTCACGGCCAACACGATGGCGACCGTGTCGGAGGCGATCGGCCTCGCGCTGCCCTATTCGGCCGGAGCGCCCGCGCCCTACGAGATCCGCGACCGGTTCTGCTCCACGGCCGGCGAGGCCGTGGTCGAGCTCCTGCGTCGCAACATCCGGCCCCGGGACATCGTCACCCTGAAGGCGCTCGAGAACGCCGCGACCGTCGTGGCGGCCTCCGGCGGCTCGACCAACGCCGCCCTCCACCTGCCGGCCATCGCCCACGAATGCGGCATCAAGTTCGACCTGTTCGACGTGGCCGAGATCTTCCGCAAGACGCCCTACGTGGCCGACCTGAAGCCCGGCGGCCGCTACGTGGCCAAGGACATGTTCGAGGCGGGCGGCATCCCGCTCCTCATGAAGACGCTGCTCGACGGCGGCTTCCTGCACGGCGACTGCATCACGGTGACGGGCCGGACCATCGCCGAGAACCTCGCCAAGGTCGCCTGGAACCCCGACCAGGACGTGGTCCGCCCGGTCTCGAACCCAATCACGCCGACGGGGGGCGTCGTGGGCCTGCGCGGCAACCTCGCCCCGGACGGCGCGATCGTGAAGGTGGCCGGCATGCCGCCCGAGAAGCAGGTCTTCTCCGGTCCGGCGCGCTGCTTCGACGACGAGGAATCGTGCTTCCGGGCCGTCTCCGAGCGGACCTACCGGGAGGGCGACGTGCTCGTCATCCGCTACGAGGGCCCGAAGGGCGGCCCGGGCATGCGCGAGATGCTGTCCACCACGGCGGCGCTGTACGGGCAGGGTATGGGCGACAAGGTCGCCCTCATCACGGACGGCCGCTTCTCGGGCGCGACCCGCGGCTTCTGCGTCGGCCATGTCGGGCCGGAGGCGGCGGTCGGCGGACCGATCGCGCTGATCCGGGACGGCGACGTGATCTCGCTCGACGCGATCGCGGGCACGCTGACCGTCGACCTGTCCGACGAGGAGCTGGAGCGCCGGCGAGCCGAGTGGCAGGCCCCCGAACGTCCGCCGCTCTCGGGCTATCTCTGGAAATACGCCCAGGGCGTCGGGCCGGCCGTCAACGGCGCCGTGACGCATCCGGGCGGAGGGGTAGGCGCGGCCTCCTATGCGGACCTCTAGCTTCGCCCTGGCGGGCGCCATCGCGCTCACGGCGGTCTTCGCGCCCGCGCGGCCCGGCCACGCGGTCGATCCCGCGCGGCCGAAGCTGCGGGCGGAGGCCTCCGAGGACTACGGCTCCGGCAAGGAGGCGCTGCGGATCGGCGTGCGCAGCTACAATGCCGGGGACAAGGGCGGGGCCGCGCGCGCGCTCGAATACGCCGCCGACCAGGGCTATCCGCTGGCCGCCTGGAAGCTCGGGCGGATGTACGCCGAGGGCGACGGCGTCGAGAAGGACCCGCTCAAGGCCTTCGCCTTCTACACGCGCATCGCGGACGAGAACGCCGACGAGGCTCCCGATTCGCCGAAGGCCTCGGTCGTGTCGAGCGCCTTCGTGGCGCTCGGCAGCTACTTCCTCGACGGGATCAAGAACTCCGTCTCGCCGAACCCGGAGCGCGCGGCGGAGATGTTCTCCTACGCGGCCTCCTATTTCGGGGATTCGGACGCGCAGTTCCACCTCGCCAAGCTGTACCTCTCGGGCAGCGGCGTCGACCGGGACGAGCGGCAGGCCGCGCGCTGGTTCAACCTTTCGGCCGAGAAGGGCAACCTCGGCGCCCAGGCCCTGCTCGGTCGCATGCTCGTGGAAGGGCAGGGCGTCCCGCGCGAGCGGGCGCGCGGCCTGATGTGGCTCACGCTCGCCAAGCAGGGCGCCGATCCGAAGCGCGACGCCTGGATCTTCGCCATGCACGCGGACGCCTTCGACGCCTCGAACGAGACGGACCGGCGCTCCGCCGTCGCCTCGGCCGAGCGGTTCCAGAGCCGGCGCCGCTAGCCGACACCCGCCGTGGACCCGCAGGACCGGCTCCACGTCGCCGTCGCGCTCGTCGTGCTGGTCCTCCTCGGCGGGGCGTACTGGCTGATGGACGCCATGCACCGCAACGCCCGGCTCGAAGCCTGCCTCCTGGCGCGCGGGCGGACCTGCGAGAGCGTCCGCTGACGCGCCGCCGCTAGGCCGCCAGACGCACCGAGACGGGGACGTGGTCGGAGGGCTTCTCGCGAGCCCGCATGGCCTTGTGGATCTCGGCGCCCTCCAGCCGGTCCGCCGCCTGCGGCGAGAGCAGGAGGTGGTCGATGCGGATGCCCTTGTTCCGCTGCCAGGCGCCGGCCTGGTAATCCCAAAAGGTGTAGAGCCCGGCGGCATCCGAGCAGGCCCGGACCGCGTCCGTCCAGCCCGAGGCGACGAGGCGCCGATACGCGCCGCGGCTCTCCGGCTGGTAGAGGGCGTCGCCGAGCCAGGCCGCGGCGTCGTAGACGTCCCGCTCGTCCGGAATGACGTTGTAGTCGCCCGCCAGCACGACCGCCTCGTCGCGCAGGCGCAACTCGTCGGCGCGCGTCCGCAGCCGCTCCATCCAGGCGAGCTTGTAGGGGAATTTCTCCGTCCCGAGCGGGTTGCCGTTCGGCAGGTAGATCGACGCGACCCGCACGGTCCGGCCGCCCTCGCCGTCGATCAGCGCCTCGATGTAGCGGGACTGCACGTCCTCGTCGTCGCCGGGCAGGCGGGGCGTCGCCTCCCCCATGGGCAGCCGGGACAGGATGGGGACGCCGTTGAAACCCTTCTGGCCGTGCACGGCGCAGGCATAGCCCGCGCCCTCGACCTCCAGGCGCGGGAAGCCGTCGTCCTGGCACTTGATCTCCTGCAGGCACAGGACGTCGGGCTTCGTCTCCGCGAGGAAGGCCAGGAGATGCTCCAGGCGCTGCTTCACCGAATTGACGTTCCAGGTCGCGATCAGCATGCCCTGTCTTCGGACAGCGGGAGCGGCCTGACAAGGCTGCACGCGACGGGGTGGAGAGACGCCATGGCGAGGCTGGTGGAATACGCGGATGCGACGGCCGAGGTGCGGGCGGTGTTCGACGACATCAAGCAGGCGCGGGGCGTGCCGGACGTGAACAATTTCTGGAAGGCGCTCGCGCCCTATCCGGACCTCCTGCGCCGCACCTGGGCCGATGTGCGGCACGTGATGGCGTCGGCAGGCGCGCTCGATCCGGTCGTGAAGGAGATGCTGTATCTCGCCGTCAGCATGACCAACGGATGCGGCTACTGCATCGCCTCGCACGGGGCCGCGGCCCGCAAGGCCGGCATGACGGACGCCATGCACGGCGGGCTCCTCGCGATCGTCGGCATGGCGAACGAGACGAACCGGCTCGCCTTCGGGCTGGGCGTGCCGGTCGACCCGGGCCTCGCGCCTTAACCCTAGGCCCGAGGGCCGGCTTGCCCGGCCGCGCGACGCGGCGGAGGAACGGTCGCGGGATCGTGACGTTCTCGGTCCCATCACGTGGGCCGATCCATGCGCCAGACCCGTCTCCTCGCGCTCGCGGCTTCCGCCGCGATCCTGGCCTCCGCCGCGCCCGTCGCGGCCGGGCCCTTCGACGGCATCCTGTCCATCTTCGGCGCGGAGCCGGCCCCGTACGCGGCGCCGCCCGAGCGGTCGTACTACCGCTACGAGGGCCTGGAGCCCGTCGACGGCCGGCGCGGACGCCGCGCGGCGTCGCGGCCCGCCGTGGTCGAGGACACGAAGCCCGTCGACACCGCGATCGACCCCGCCCGCGTGCCGGACTGGTACCTGGCGGACCCGACCTTGCGGCGGGGCGACATCGTCGTGCTGGCGCGGGGCGTGTACGTCTTCCAGGGCGGCGAGGGTCCGCGCGGCCCGGCCGACTTCGTGCCGCTGGAACGGTCGCGGCTGTCGCAGGGCGAGAAGGCGCGGGTCGCGGCGATGACGGGCTACCGGCCGTCGGAGCGGCCCACCGCCGCGCTCGCCTCCGGCCGCACCGTGGCGGAGGCCTCGGTCAGCCGGTGAAGACGACGGTCTTGCGGCCGTTGACGAGCACGCGGTCCTCGAGATGGTGCCGCACGGCGCGGGCGAGGACGCGGCGCTCGATGTCCCGGCCCTTGCGGATCAGGTCGTCCGGCGTGTCCCGGTGCGTGATGCGCTCGACGTCCTGCTCGATGATCGGCCCCTCGTCGAGGTCGCTCGTCACGTAGTGGGCGGTCGCGCCGATCAGCTTCACGCCGCGCTCGTGCGCCTGGTGGTAGGGCCGGGCGCCCTTGAAGCCGGGCAGGAACGAGTGGTGGATGTTGATGCAGCGTCCCGCGAGCTTCGCCGCGAGCCCGTCCGACAGGATCTGCATGTAGCGGGCGAGGACCACGAGGTCCGTCCCGGTCTCCTGCACGGCGCGCCAGATCTGCGCCTCCTGCTCCATCTTCGTCTCGCGCCGCACGGGCAGGTGATGGAAGGGCAGGTCCGCGAGGTCGACATGCGCGTAGGTCTCGCGCGGGTAGTTCGCGACGATGCCCGTGACCGTCATCGGCAGTTCGCCGATCCGCCAGCGATAGAGAAGGTCGGCGAGGCAATGGTCGAAGCGCGAGACGAGGATCATCACGCGCCGCTTCTCGCCCGTCTCCCGCAGGCTCCACCGCATGCCGAACTCGTCGGCCACGGTCGCGAAGCCCTCCTCGAACCGGGCGCGGGAGGCGCCGCCGGCATCCGTGATCCCGACCCGCATGAAGAACAGGCCGGTCTCCCCGTCGTCGAATTGCTGGGCGTCGGCGATGTTGAACCCGGCCTCGAAGAGGCGCGTGGAGACCGCCGCCACGATGCCGGGCCGGTTGCTGCAGGACAGCGTGAGAACGGACGTCGCCTCGCCCAAGTCGGGCACTCCCTCGTCGTGACAGTCGCGACGGGAATGCCGCCCGGCATCCCCGCGCGGCCCGTCGGGCACGACCTCCGGTAGCGGATTTCCGTCGCGCCGGCCAATCCGCTCAGGCGTCGACGCGGTCGCCGCGGCCGAGCGGGTCCCGGAGCGGCTCGCCGTCGGCGACGAACTCGAGCGAGACCGAGTTGATGCAGTAGCGCAGCCGCGAGGGCGCCGGGCCGTCCGGGAAGACGTGGCCCTGGTGGCTGTCGCAGCGCGAGCATCGCGTCTCCGTCCGGACCATGCCGTAGCTCCGGTCCGAGATGGCGAGCACGTGCGTCTCGTCGAAGGGAGCGAAGAAGCTCGGCCAGCCGGTGCCGCTCTCGAACTTGGTCTCGGCCTTGAACAGCGGCAGCCCGCATTCGCGGCAGCAATAGACGCCGTCCGACTTGTTGTTGAGGAGACCGCCGCAGAACGGCGCCTCCGTGCCGTGGTGCAGGAGGACGCGCTTCTCCTCGTCCGTGAGGTCGGCCTCGAGCCGCGCCCGCTCGGCGGGATCGGGCGGCGTCAGGTCGAAGCCGGAGGGCGAGGTCGCGGGCAGGGCCGAGCGGTCGGTCGGCGCCGGCTCGGCTCCGCGGGAGAACATGTCGAGAAGGCCCATGGCGCGTCCGATCTGTGGTTGATGCCCTGAGATGGGCGCCGGGCGGAGGCGGGACAAGCTTCCCGTCGGCACGTCATCTGCTTAGTCTCGCCGTCGACGACACGGGGAGACAGAATGACGACCACCCTTCATCGCCGGGCCGCCCTCGGCCTCGCGGCCGCCGGCCTGACCGGCCTCGCGCTGCCCGCCGCCGCCCAGGGCAAGACGAAGCCCATCAAGGTCGCGGCCATCTACACGGTGCCGGTCGAGCAGCAATGGGTGTCGCGCATCCACAAAGCGCTGTCCGCCGCCAAGGCGCGAGGCGACATCGACTACAAATGGTCCGAGAACGTCGCGAACAACGACTACGAGCGCATCATGCGCCAGTATTCCGAGGAAGGCTCGGACCTCGTCGTCGGCGAGATCTTCGCCGTGGAGCGGGCCGCCCGGCGCGTCGCGGCGAGCTATCCCAAGGTCGCCTACCTCATGGGCTCGTCCTTCGGCCCCGCGAAGCCGAACCTGTCGGTCTTCGACAACTTCATCCACGAGCCGTCCTACCTGACCGGCATGATCGCCGGGAAGGCCACCAAGAGCGGCACGATCGGCATGGTGGGCGGCTACGCGATCCCGGAGGTCAACCGGCTCATGAACGCGTTCATGGACGGCGCGCGCTCCGTCAATCCGAACGTCAAGTTCCTGGTGACGTTCATCAATTCCTGGTACGACCCGCCCAAGGCGAAGGAGGCCTCCTTCGCGATGATCGATCGCGGGGCCGACGTCCTCTACGCCGAGCGCTTCGGCGTCGCCGACGCCGCCAAGGAGCGGGGCGTCAAGGTCATCGGCAACGTCATCGACACGGCCGGCCAGTATCCCGGCACGGTGCTCGCCTCCGCGATCTGGCACATGGAGCCGACGATCGACCGCGCCGTGAAGGCGGTCACCGACGGCACGTTCGAGGCGGCCGACTACTCACCCTACAGCTACATGCAGCCGGGCGGCGCGAGCCTCACCTTCGACGACAAGCTGGTGGCGCCGGAGACGGTCGCCCTGGTCAAGGAGAAGGAGAAGGAGATCGGCGACGGCCTGTTCCGGGTCAACGTGAACGACGCCGAGCCGAAGGCCGGCTGAGCGCGTTCAGTTCACGTCAGTCCAGCAAAAGAAAGCGTCAGCTTAACGCATCATCAGTACCGGGGAAGGTACTGAAGACGTCGATCCCGATGCGGGGCAGGCGGGTATGGTGCGAGCGCGGCCTCTTCTGTCCTACGTGGTGGCGTTGGCGATCGCCCTCACGGCGCCCCCGCTCGCCGTGTCGGTCCTGATCGCGAAGCAATGGGTGGCGGGCGAACAGGCCCGCTTCCACGTCCACGTGACGGAGATCGCCGACAGCGCGGCCGCGCATGTCGACCGCTACATCGCGGGCAAGATCGCCATGCTCCAGGCGCTGGCGACCTCGCCGGCGCTCGCGCAGGACGATTTCCGCGCGCTCGACGCGCAGGCGCGCCAGCTCCTCGACCTCCAGGGCGTCACGATCGTGCTGCGGGAGCTGGACGGCCAGCAGCGCGTCAACACGCGCCGTCCCTGGGGCACGCCGCTGCCGCGGGTCCGGAACCTCTCGGCCGACGCGCACGTGTTCCAGACGGGGCAGCCGCACGTCTCGGACCTCTACCACGGCGTCGTGTCGCAGCAGACGCTGATCCGCATCATCGTGCCCGTCATCAAGGACGGCGCGGTCCGCTACACGCTCGCGGCCAGCCTGACGCCGAACACGCTGGCGGACCTCCTGCGCGCCTCCGGCGTCGCCCAGCCCCATTCGGTCGCGATCGCGGACCGGGAGGGCCAGCTGCTCGCACGCGCCTTCGGCGGCGACGACGACGTCGGCAAGCGCGTGCCGGGCTTCGGCGACATCGTCGGCAGCGAAGGCTCGTGGGCGGGCGAATCGGGCGAGGGCCGCCCCGTCGTCGGGTCGTTCCGCCGCTCGACGCTGTCGGGATGGGCCTTCATCGCGGCGGCCGAACGGTCCGAGCTGGACCGCCCCTTCCGGCGCTCGCTGATCCTGCTCGCCGCCTTCGCGCTCGGCCTCGGCGTCATCGCGATCGTGTTCTCCTTCCTCATCGTCCGCCGGGTGATCCGGTCGCAGCAGCAGATCACGGACGCCGCCCACGCGCTCGGCGAGGGCGTGCTCGTCCAGGCGCCGCACACGCCCGTCATCGAGGCGAACGTCATCGGCGAGGCGCTGGCCGACGCCTCGCGCAAGCTGAACGAGCAGGCGGACGCGCTCATCGAGGCCAACCACGACCTCGAGCGGCGGGTGGCCGACCGGACGCGGACCGTCACGGCCCAGTCCGTGCTGCTGGAGGTGACGCTCCAGACCATGGACCAGGGCCTCATGGTCATCGATGCGACCGGCCGCATCCCGATCTGCAACCGGCGGGCGCGCGACCTCCTCGACCTCCCGGACGAGTTCATGGCCACCCGGCCGACCTTCGACGAGCTGGTCGCCCGGCAGATCGCACGCGGCGATTTCGCCCGGTCCGGCAAGGCGATCCAGGACTGGGTGGGGCAGGGCGGGCTCGAGGCGGGCGCCCACCGCTACGAGCGGGAGCGCCCGAACGGCACGATCATCGAGGTGAACACGATCCCCATGCCCGAAGGCGGGTTCGTGCGGACCTATACGGACATCACCAACCATCGCCGGTCGGAGCAGCTGGCGCGCCACATGGCGGAGCACGATTCGCTGACGGGGCTGTCCAACCGGAGCATGTTCCGGTCCCGCCTGAAGACCGCGCTCGCCGGCGGCGGCCCGGTCGCCCTGCTCTGGCTCGACCTCGACCGCTTCAAGGCCATCAACGACACGCTCGGCCATCCGGCCGGGGACCAGCTGCTGCGCGAGGTGGCGCGGCGCGTCAGGGCCGAGCTGCGCCACGACGAGGTCGCGGCGCGGCTCGGCGGCGACGAGTTCGCCATCATCATCGAGGGCGATGACGTGGCCGACGAGATCCGGCCGCTGGCCGAACGGCTCGTCGACAGCATCCGCAGGCCCTACCTCGTCGCAGGCGAGGTCGCGGAATGCGGCGTCAGCATCGGCGTCGCGATCGGGCCCGAGCACGGCCGCGAGATCGACGACCTCATCAAGGCGGCCGACACCGCGCTGTACCGGGCGAAGGACGAGGGGCGGAACACGGTCCGCATCTACGACACCGCCATGGACATCGCGGCCCGCGAGCGCCGCATCCTCGAGCACGACCTCTCCCTGGCGGTCTCGCGCGGCGAGTTCGAGCTTCGGCTGCAGCCCATCGTCAACCTGCAGAGAGAGCGGCTCGACGGGTTCGAGGCCCTGGTGCGCTGGGTCCACCCGACGAAGGGCGAGGTCCAGCCCGGCGCGTTCATCGCGCTCGCCGAGGAGACCCGCCTGATAGCGCCGATCGGCGCCTGGGTGCTCCGGGAGGCGTGCCGGCAGGCGGCGACCTGGCCGTCCCACATCCAGGTGGCCGTGAACGTCTCGGCCGCCCAGTTCGACGACCCGGCCTTCGCCTCCATCGTGCTGTCGGCGCTGGCCGAGGCCGGCCTGCCGGCGCACCGGCTGGAGCTCGAGATCACCGAGTCGATCCTCATCAGCCACGGCGATCCCGTGCTGCAGGCCCTGCAGACGCTCCGGGCGGGCGGCGTGCGCATCGCGCTGGACGATTTCGGCACCGGCTACTCGTCGCTCAGCTACCTGCACCGCTTCCCCGTGGACCGGATCAAGGTGGACCGCTCCTTCGTGCAGGGCATCCGGCACGGATCGGGCGACGCGACCACGGAAGCCATCGTGCGCTCGATCGTCAATCTCGGGACGAGCCTCGGCGCCGCCGTGACGGCGGAGGGCGTTGAGACGGCCGAGCAGCTCGCCTTCGTGCGGCAGGTCGGCTGCACGGACGCCCAGGGGTTCCTGTTCGGCCGCCCCATGCGGGTGGCGGAGGCGCAGGCGCTCATGCGCGAGGGGCTCGCCGCCGCGGCCTGACGGCCTGCGGGCCCAGCTTGTCAGGCCGGCCGCGATCCGGCAGAGCCAACGCCCGAGCCCAAGACCCGCCAGTCAAGACCCGCCAGTCCCATGATCCACCTGACCTTTCCCGACGGCGCCCGACGCGAGTTCCCGGACGGCTCGACCGGCGCGGACGTCGCGGCCGCGATCTCGAAGTCGCTGGCGAAGCGCGCCTACGCGACCAAGGTCGACGGGCGGCTGACGGACCTCTCGGCCGCGATCCCGGACGGCTCGACGCTCGAGATCCTGACGCGGGACGCGACGGAGGCCCTGGAGCTGATCCGCCACGACGCCGCCCACGTCATGGCGGAGGCCGTGCAGGAGCTCTACCCGGGCACGCAGGTCACGATCGGCCCCGTGATCGAGAACGGCTTCTACTACGACTTCGACCGGGCGGAGCCGTTCCGGCCCGAGGACCTCGTCGCCATCGAGGCGAAGATGCGGGAGATCGTCGCCCGCAACCGGCCGATCACCTGCGAGACCTGGTCGCGCGAGGACGCGAAGGCGTTCTTCGCCGGCAAGGGCGAGACCTACAAGCTCGAGCTGATCGACGCGATCCGCTCGGACGAGCCCCTGCGCATCTACAAGCAGGGCGAATGGCTGGACCTCTGCCGCGGCCCGCACGGCGCCTCGACGGGCGGCATCGGCACGGCGTTCAAGCTGATGAGCGTCGCGGGCGCCTATTGGCGGGGCGATTCCAATAATCCGATGCTCCAGCGCATCTACGGCACCGCCTGGGCGACCCAGGCCGAGCTCGACCTCTACCTGCACCAGCTCGCCGAGGCCGAGCGGCGCGACCATCGCCGGCTCGGGCGCGAGATGGACCTCTTCCACTTCCAGGAGGAGGGGCCGGGCGTCGTGTTCTGGCACCCGCACGGCTGGACCATGTTCCAGCAGCTCATCGCCTACATGCGACGGCGGCTGGGCCGCCTCGGCTACCAGGAGGTGAACGCGCCGCAGCTCCTCGACACATCGCTCTGGGAGACGTCGGGGCATTGGGGCTGGTACCGGGACGCCATGTTCCAGGCCTCCTCCGCCGGCCCGGACATCGAGGACAAGCGCGTCTTCGCCCTCAAGCCCATGAACTGCCCGGGCCACGTGCAGATCTACAAGCAGGGCGTGAAATCCTATCGCGACCTGCCGATCCGCTACGCCGAATTCGGCGCGGTGCACCGCTACGAGCCCTCGGGCGCGCTGCACGGCCTGATGCGGGTGCGCGGCTTCACCCAGGACGACGCGCACATCTTCTGCACGGACGCCCAGATGGAGGCCGAGTGCCTCGCCATCAACGACCTGATCCTGTCGACCTACGCCGATTTCGGGTTCGAGGAGATCGTCGTGAAGCTCTCGACGCGCCCGGAGAAGCGGGTCGGGTCCGACGCCCTGTGGGACCGGGCGGAGGCCGTCATGACGGACGTGCTCGGCCGGATCGAGCGCGAATCCGGCGGTCGCGTGAGGACGGCCGTCAACCCGGGCGAGGGCGCCTTCTACGGACCCAAGTTCGAGTACGTCCTGCGCGACGCGATCGGCCGCGACTGGCAATGCGGCACGACGCAGGTCGACTTCAACCTGCCGGAGCGCTTCGACGCGAGCTATGTCGAGGCGTCGGGCGACAGGCGTCCGCCCGTGATGATCCACCGGGCGATCTGCGGCTCGATGGAGCGCTTCCTCGGCATCCTGATCGAGCATTTCGCCGGGCACTTCCCGCTCTGGCTCGCGCCCGTCCAGGTGGTCGTCGCGACCATCACGTCGGACGCCGATCCCTATGCGGAGGAGATCGTGCGGCTCGCGCGGAACGCGGGCCTGCGCGTCGAGGGCGACCTGCGGAACGAGAAGATCAACTACAAGGTGCGCGAGCACTCGGTGGCGAAGGTGCCCGTGATGCTGGTCGTCGGTCGCCGCGAGGCGGAGGAGCGGACCGTCTCCATCCGCCGGCTCGGCTCGCGCGACCAGACCTCCGGGACGCTGGACGAGACCCTCGCCGCGCTGCTCGGCGAGGCGACTCCGCCGGACCTGCGCGGCTGAGGCGCCGCGCCCGGCGGCTCAGCCGAGCCGGGACCGGAAGCGCAGCCAGAGGGCGAACGAGGGCACGACGATCGCGAGCGACCACGCGGCCGCGGCCTGCATGGCGACCGCCGGCCCGAAGCGGTCCAGCAGGGCCGCATAGGCGGCGGGCGCTACCGCCGACAGGTAGAAGCCCGGCGCCACGAGGCGGCCCATGATGGCGCCGTAGCTCGCCGGATCGAAGAGCACGAGCGGCTGCGTCCCGCGCGTGATCGTGTTGAGGCCGAAGCCGGCGCCGTAGAGGAACGTGAAGGCGAGGGCGGCGGCGACCGATCCCGCGGCCGCGAGGCCGAAGGCGAAGCCCATCGGGATCAGGGTCGTCGCGACGAGCCCGAGCGCGAGCGGCGACAGCCGCGAGCCGGAGGCGATCTCGGCGAGGCGCGCGAGCGACTGGCCGATGCCGCGCAGCGAGGACGCGGCGATCGCCGCCCCCGTGCCGATCCCGAGCCCGGTCAGGAGGCCGATCATGTGCGCCGACATCGCCGAATTGAGCGTGGAGGCGAGGGTCGTCGCGGTCGAGAAGAGGAGGGCCGCCACGAGACGGTCCCGCGGCGTGGCGGCGAGCGGCGGGCGGACCGGCCGCCCGTC